>DATDUL010000060.1:0-9870 GCA_036517715.1 Minisyncoccota bacterium | reverse complement strand
GTACTGGCAGGCGGGTGTTTCTGGGGACTGGAGGACCTGATACGCAAGCAACCAGGGGTTATAGACACCAAGGTTGGCTATACCGGCGGAACGAATGAGAACCCGACCTATGACAACCATCCCGGCCACGCAGAAGCAGTTGAAATAGAATACGACGATGAAAAAACAACTTATAAAAACCTCTTAGATTTCTTTTTCCAGATTCACAATCCAACCACGCTAAACCAGCAAGGCAATGACCGTGGTACTTCGTACCGGTCAGCGATTTTTTATGCAGATGAACAGGAAAAGAAAGAAGTAGAAGAATTTATTAAAATTGTGGATGATTCTAAAAGATGGAAGGACCCTGTTGTCACCACCATCGAACCTTTAAATAAATTTTACCTCGCAGAAGATTATCACCAGGATTACTTGGTTAAAAATCCTGGTGAGTACACCTGCCACGCGATTTATTTTGATAGTTACCTGCCTGCCGGTAGGCCGGTTTAAAATAAAAAAATGCTAGAATAAAACTATGGATATTTTTGCACACACACTTTGGGCCAATGCGGGGGCGAGGGGAGCGAATAAAATTAGTAAAGACAAGTTACATATAAGTCCTCTGTGGACTGGATTTTGGGGAGTGTTCCCAGACTTTTTTGCTTTCACTGTTCCATTTATTATTGGAATTTATAATTTACTTTTTAACCCCGCTTATGAAGGTGGATTCGGTAGGCATCATATCGAAGTCCAGGGTTTCGATATTGCTGCATTTTTGTATCAGTACAGCCACAGTCTGGTTATCTGGGCATTTGTATTCTTGGCGGTTTGGTTTTTCTCTAAGCGTCCGAGGTACGAACTACTCGGCTGGGCACTGCATATAATCATCGACATTCCTTCGCACTCGCTAGCTTTTTATCCGACACCATTTCTATTTCCGATTTCTGATTACCGTTTTCCATATGGAATCCAGTGGAGCAACATGTGGTATATGATCATCAATTACTCACTGTTGGCTGTAGTTTGGATACGAATTGTATTTAGAAAAAGAAAAAATGAAAACGAGAATGCCTCAAAAAACTTTTAAAGAAAAAGTTCTAGACGTTGTCCGTAAAATCCCGAAGGGTAAGGTTATGACTTATAAAGAAGTTGCGAAAAAGTCAGGCAACGAAAAAGCTTCGCGGGCGGTGGGGAATTTCATGAAAAGTAACTATGACAAGACAGTGCCATGTCACCGAGTAATCAGAAGTGATGGAAAAATAGGGGACTATAATCGAGGCGGACAGTCTGCAAAGATTGCACTGCTTAAAAAAGAAGGAGCACTTCGGTAGCCTGCTAATAAATTTACCTAATACACTGTGGTTTGGTGTGTTACAATTAGTCTGTTGTCCTAAGAGTAATTGTTACTAGAGATATGAAAATTTCAAACCTTTTATTTTTTAAATTTATTTGTCTGATTTTATTCTTTTTCATCGTGCCATTTTCTACTATTCAGGCAGATCCTACAGACGGCACCGAAGATACGGATTTTTATACCAACCTAGGCACGGGATTTGATAATAGTGTTTCTGCTATTGCAGTTCAGTCTGATGGAGACGTCGTGTTAGGAGGTGGTTTCTCGTCACTCAATGGCAATGCTAGATTGTATTTAGTTCGACTCAACTCAGACGGCACCGAAGACACTGCTTTCTACACCAATTTGGGTACAGGATTTGATAGTAACGTTTCTGCTATTGCAGTTCAGTCTGATGGCGATATTTTGGTGGGTGGAAGTTTCTCAACCCTTAATGGTAACGAGAGGTTGTCTTTAGTCCGTCTCAACTCAGATGGCACCGAAGACACTGCTTTCTACACCAATCTAGGTACGGGATTTAATTCAAGTGTTTCTTCTATCCGTGTTCAGTCTGATGGCGATATTTTGGTGGGTGGAAGTTTCTCAATTTTCAATAGTAATGCTAGGAAGCGCTTAATCCGCCTCAACTCAGACGGCACCGAAGATACGGATTTTTATACCAACCTTGGGACAGGATTTGCTAGTACGGTGAATAAAATTGAAGTTCAATCAGACGGCGATATTTTGGTGGGGGGTGCTTTTGGCACATTCAATGATAACACCAGAAACAGAATCGTTCGCCTCAACTCAGACGGCACCGAAGACACTGCTTTCTATACCAACCTCGGAACCGCTGTTTCTGTCGGCAACATCAATGATATAGCTGTTCAATCAGACGGCGATATTGTCCTTGTTGGTAGCTTCACTAGTTTCAATGGAAGCACCAGAAACAGAATCGTCCGTCGTAACTCAGACGGCACCGAGGATACCGATTTTTATACCAATTTAGGGACAGGGTTTGGTAGTTTTATAAACAGTGTATTTATTCAATCCGATGGCGATATTTTGCTAGGCGGATTTTTTAGTACTTTCAATGGAAGCACCAGAAACAGAATCGTTCGCCTCAACTCAGACGGCACCGAAGACACTGCTTTCTATACCAATTTAGGGACAGGATTTGGTTCTAGCGTAGCAGATATAAATGCTTCTTCCAGTGGAGATATATTTCTGGGTGGGGATTTTATTTTATTTAATAGTAATACAAGAAAGTATATGGTTAAGCTTGCATTTTATAACCCAGATGTCACCGCCCCCACCATCACCAACGTCTCCTCTGATAAAGCGAATGGGACATATACCACAGGCGAAGTTATAGACATAGATGTGACATTTTCGGAAGCAGTTACTAGTGATGGTAATGTCACTGTAACCCTAGAGACTGGTACTACCGACAGAACTTGTACGTTCACTGTTTCTAGTAGCACTACAGGAACCTGTAATTACACTGTTCAATCAGGAGACACAACTTCCGATTTAACTGTTTCAACGATCTCAGGTACTATTGCTGATGCTGCTGCTAACGCCATGTCCAACTTCGTACCCACTACCAACCTAGCCTCCAATAAAGCTTTAGTCATAGACGCTTTAGCCCCTACCATCAGTGAAGTCAACCCCATCGGTACATCCCTAGACACCACCCCAGCCTACACCTTTACCACTAACGAAGTAGGAACTATCTCATACGGTGGCTCCTGTACTTCAGCTACCACCAGCGCTACTTTAGGTAACAACACCATCAACTTCAGTACTCTTGCTTTAGCAACGTACTCCAACTGTACCATCGTTGTAACTGACTCCAATGGTAATGCTTCCAACACTCTCACCGTATCTAGTTTCAGTGTTAATGCTCAAGGTCCTGTTCCAGTCTGGATCTTGCAAGCTATGTCCGACAGAGAAAGAAGCCAAAACCAAACAGTATCAAACCCCATCCAAACTCCATTCAATCCTACCGAAGGTTGTACTTCCACCACAAAGTATTCTCCAGTCACTGGCAACAAGTGTCCAATCACAGAGACAAATCAACCCAACACCACCACCTGTCCTGCACTACCTACTGAACCAAAGCTACTTAAACTAAATACAATTCATCCAACCGTTAAAACCCTACAACAAATTCTAAACTGCAAGGGTTACCCACTAGCTACTACTGGTCCAGGATCAAGTGGTAACGAGACCACCAAGTTCGGCGCCTTAACCAAGAAAGCCTTAATCAAGTTTCAAAAAGAAAATTCCTTAACTCCGGATGGTATAGTAGGTTCAAAAACACGAGCCACACTTAAATAATTGATTTGGTTCTTCTTAAGAAGAAGGCGCCCTTAAAGAAAAAACACATTAGCTAAATAGTCAAATATATGATATACTAGCATATAGTCGCATATTAGTAGACTTAATTTAAATATAATTTTATGAGTGATGAAAACGAAGTAGTAAAGCCCGAAGAGGCTATGCCAGAAGAAGTTGTGACTCCTTCTACCGAAGAAGCAACAGGAGTAGAAGTAGGAACAGAACCAAAACCCGCTGAATAAACATAATAAAAGCGTGATAAAAAAAGTCTCATATGAGGCTTTTTTTATGTTTGGGGTATAATTAGACAAATGACTAATAAAAAAACGATTACCATTGTTATTACTGTGGCGATGTTTGCCACAGCTGGATTTCTGGCTATTACTTCTAAAAAAAGTCCTGAAGTTGAGACGTCTTTGATTACAAATTTTGAGGAGTGTAAAAATGCAGGTTATCCAGTTATGGAAAGTTATCCGGAACAATGCCGAGACGCAGAGGGTAATCTTTTTGTGCGGATTATTGAAGAAACACTCGAAGATCCGAAAGATGTTCCAATCCCTGTTACTACTCAAAAAGAATTCAATACTTCCATAACTTATAAAATAGGTGACTCGGTTGTTTTCTCAGACGGATTAAAAGTTACATTAAAAGAAATAAATGATTCCCGTTGTAAACCAGATGTACAGTGTATTTGGGCGGGGGAACTGTCTGCTTTATTTTCTGTTTCCGGTGGGAGTCTGATTGCAAAAGAAGATGTGCGACTCGGAACCACAAACAACAAAAGTAAAACATTACAAAACTACACATTTACTCTGCAAAGTGCCACAGAAAATACCGCAACTATTTTAGCTTCTAATTAAATTTCTTGAATGTACATCAAAGTCAGCGTCATTGCAGGAGCTCGAAAAGAAACTTTTGAACAGAAGTCAAAAGATCATTTCAAGGTTTCGGTCAAAGAAAAAGCAGAGCGCAATATGGCCAACACTCGCATCATAGAACTTGTGGCGGAGCATTACAAAGTATCAAAAAACAAAGTCCGCATTATAAACGGACATCATCACCCGAGTAAATTGCTTGTGGTGGACGACAATAACTAGTTTAGCTAGTTTTGTATTCAAGACCATCAAACTCTGGAAAAGCAGCTTTTATTTTTTTTGTCGCTAATTCAGGGGCTAGTTTTTTGATAGTTACAAAATGATTTACCATCTCATTAAATTTTGCTTCATTCAATTCAGTGGTTTCCTCAATGCTAAATATAGTCACCATACTTTCTCTAGTATGTTCTGATCCTGGTACTCTGTTTATTCCTGCTGGAAATGCGTCGGGTGTTGCCATTGTTTTATTTTAATTATTTTTTAATTTGATTGCTTTTTTAATTCTGCTTCGTAGTATAACAAGTTGTCAAAAATTGGCGAAAGAAAATGCTCTTCTAATGCGGTCATTGCAGTAAAGGGTATGAAGTCATTGTCATTTTGGCTATTTATTTTCGCCAGGTTTGCACTATATTTATTGTAGATAACAGATAACTCTCCAAATATTTTGTTGATTATCTCTGTTTTTGCTTCTGGTGTCAACTTGGCATATTCGTTCTCGCCTTTGAAGACTTTTTCAGCACGATTTGCTTGGTCCAGAGCTTCGTTCATTTCTTTTTTGATTTCAGGGGTTATCTTGTTCACTGCGACTTCGACACAGTGTTCGTCTTTGGTTTCCGGTCCGCATAAATCTTTCGATAGACCTTCACCGTTGAAGTTTGAATTTTTATACTTACCCCTGAGTTCTAACAGGAATTCTTTTGCTCCCTCTAATTCCTCTCTGTTTAAATCTTCAACTCCTTTATCCAGCATGGTCATGATCTGATCAAAGTCGTGGTTGTTCATTATAGCCAAACTGCTCAACCTCTGGAGTGCTTTTGGAGTAAGCCAAGGGAATTCCTCTTTCCCTTTTTTATATTTATGGAATTTAAACAAGGCAATCTCTCTCAAAACATTTTTTATATACAAAAGTTCAGTAGTGTCTTTACTAGCAAATGGTACATCTACGAATTCTCTCTCGTTATCGGGGTTATGAATTCTGCGGACATCTGCTGTTAGGTCGTCTCTACCAACATTCAGGAATCCATTTTTTGGATCTCTGGTATCAATAGTAGGAAAGAATATAGAAAAATCTACAAATCCTCTCTGCCCATCTACTTTTATTTTACCCTGGATATCGTAATTGCCATCAGGCTTACCGTTTAGGTCTGTTAGCTGAACTATTTTTAAGCCTTCTAGTTCTTTTCCGTTCTCCATTTCTTTTAAAACTTTATAGAAGTCTGGCAAATTTGGACCTGCAGAGATTATGTCCTTGTCGTCGGGGACTTTGATGGTATTTTCTCCAGCTAGTTGTTTGAAAGGGCTAGAACCCGCTAGAATTACAGGATACTTCGCTACGGGTAATAGCCGAGAAAATATTTTAAAAATAGAAAGACGCAAATCTTTGTCTAAGGTTTTGGCTTCAGCTTCGTATTCGGGCCCAGTTTTGTCTATGAGTGTTGTGTGGAGTTTCTTCTTCTCTTCGTCTTTCAAGTTCGCACCTATTTCAGGTGGCAGTTCTTTGCACGCTCCAATCAAAGCTTCAGATAAGATCTCCAGCTGACTTTCTTTGAATTCAATTTCCTCAGCTAATTTCAGAAGCTTTTCTTGGTTTACACCCTCCACTCCTTTTGATTTTTCGATTAGGTGTGCTTTAACATCACCTGCTTTCATAATCGCATCTTTCGCGAAATCCGGAGTTACAGATAAGTCTGTAATATGTCCTCCTTCTTCATTAGCATTATCTGCTAACTCGCCAGTATTAACACCTTCATATTCTGCTCCCATATTTTTTATTTGTTATATAAACTTTCTAATTTGTTTTTAACCTCTGCGACTTTTTCTTGATCTTTTTCTCTGTTAATTTGACTTGTTATTACGAGTTCCTCTTTTTTAGCTTGGTTAATTTTCTGCCAAAGCTCAGCTGTTGCTTCTTTGAGTATTTGAATTGAAGTTTGCAGTCGGTTTAGCATGTTTTTACATTTACTTCATTATTCTACCACAGGCCAAACCTCAATTGCCAATCAAACACCTATTTGTGTATAATGTAATGTGTCTATCGCTTGTACGTCTATACAATATGGTACATAGCTTATTATTAATTATTAGTAAAATTATGAAGAAAAATATATTTAGTTTGTTTTTGCTTCTGGCTGTCATTTTTGCGCCAGTGCTTGCGTCTAATCAAGCCTTCGCTCAGAGTGCAACTGGTCAAAACAATGTTCCGTGTACAGTTTTAAATGTACCACCGGTACTTAAGTTAGGTAGTAAAGGTGCAGAAGTTGTAAAACTTCAGATAGCTTTGAAGGGTATGGGTTATCTAAATATCCCTCAATCAATTCCACTTGGATTCTATGGTTTTAAGACTCAGGCGGCAGTAACCCAAGCACAGATTGATTGGAACATCGTTCCTTTTGATGGAATTGTAGGTTTGAAAACAGCTACTTGGATAAAGAATATCACTTGTGCTGCAGCTCAGGGATTAAATGCAAACCTAAACAATGCTAACCTGACAAACACTAATGTTGGAAATCAAAACCAACAGAATCTGAATTTAAACAATAATAATTTACTTGCACCGTGTACTCCACCTGCTGTGTTCAATAACGTCACAGGGGCTCTGTGTAATCAACAAAACCAAAATCAACAAAATAACCAGCAACAGAACAATCAACAGCAAAACAATCAACAACAAAATCTCGGTCAAACCCAAAATTTGATTGCTCCTTGTGTGGCTAATGTCACAGCTCCATTTATAGAAGTTAATTCTCCAAACGGCGGAGAGATCTACAACAGTACCGACAAGCTAGAGGTTAAATGGGAGACATGTAATCTTTTGGTTCCAGATACAAAAATGCGAGTAACGCTTCTGCACTTAAATGACGTAGTTATGACTGCTGACGTTTTGAATACTGGTAGTCATATATTTGTATTGACTCCAGCGCTCATCATGAACCCTCCAGTTCCTCCAACTCAACCAATAGCATTCGATAAACTTTTCAAAGTACAAGTTTCAGCTATTGCTGCTGCCAATGCACCTTCTGATATGTCTGACAACACATTTGCTATCTTTGATAATGGAGTTAACCCAAATCCAAACCCAGGCCCAATAGCTCCGAACATTCCTGTTAACCCAAACCAAGGTTGGCCTCTCGGATGTGTATGGCCACTAGGAGTAGTGAACGTGCTTAACGTTCAACCATGTCCTCCAGTAGTAAACCCTGCACCAAATCCAAATCCTAACAACCCTACTGTTGCTACCGATGTTTGTGCTGCATCTCCACTACCACACGTAGTTATCTTTGCACCAAACGGCGGACAGAAATTCCAGATAGGAACCCCGATGGATGTACTATGGTTTAATTGTAATATTCCAGCCGGAGTAGATGTTCGAATCAGCTTGGTACAGGTGACCAATACGGGTATCGTTCGATACGGGCTTAACGACCAAACAGCCAACGATAATTTCGAAACTGTTAAATTGATTGCTCTACCAGGTTCACCAGCTCTACAGCCAGCAGATGACTATCAAGTAATGCTTGACTTCGTTATCACACCGGCTTACAACGGTCCAGCTAACCCACCGTGGTTACACTGGGGAATAGACTTCTCTGATGGTTTGATAAAGCTAGTAAACTAGTCTAAAAACACATAAAAGACATCGCAAAAATACCCTTTGAATAAAAGGGTATTTTTGTTTGTAGGTCCGCTTGACTTCGCAAATCGCCTGGTGTATACTGCCACCACGCTTTTATCAGTTTTGGTAGAGCGTTTTACTTTGACAAGTGAATACGGTGGTCCCGCTGATTGAGCCAAAAACGGCGGGACTAAGAGAACCTCTGGTGTTACGACCAGAGGAAGCAAGTCTCTATGTTTATTTTGATTTATAATGATTCGAGAGCTAGGATCGAATGCAGAACAATTTTCCCCGATGTAAAATCGGGAGGTCGGCTAACGCTGACCCTGTCTTTTGTTTTGTTTCGTTCTACCCTTACGGGAAACTTTTTAGTTAGAGTTTGATCCTAGCTCAGGATGAACGCTGGCGGCGTGGATAAGGCATGCAAGTCGAACGGATCAGTCCCATGAATGTTTGAAAGACTTCGAGTAGCAATACAAGAAGAATGGATGATTGGATTGGGGTTTCTGATTAGTGGCGAACGAGGTAGTAATACACAGGAACGTACCCCAAAGTCGTGAATAATTCATCGAAAGGTGGACTAATACACGATGGTCTCGCAAGAGTAAAGTTTTAACGCTTTGGGAAAGGCCTGTGCGATATCAGCTAGTTGGTAAGGTAATGGCTTACCAAGGCGATGACGTCTAGGGGAGGTGAGAGCCTGACCCCCACCGATGGAACTGCGACACGGTCCATACACCTACGGGTGGCTGCAGCCGAGAATATTCCGCAATGGGCGAAAGCCTGACGGAGCGACGCCGCGTGATTGATGAAGTCCCTCTGGGACGTAAAGATCTTTTGTCGGGGAAGAAATTATTGACGGTACCCGAAGAATAAGAGGCTCCTAATCTCGTGCCAGCAGGAGCGGTAATACGAGAGCCTCGAGCGTTATCCGGAATCATTGGGCGTAAAGGGTGCGTAGGTTGTTCTGTTAGTCTTTTGTTAAATTCTGGGGCTCAACCCTAGAGAAGCAGAAGATACGGCAGAACTTGAAAGTGCGAGAGGTATACGGAACTCATGGTGTAGGGGTGAAATCCGTTGATATCATGGGGAACACCAAAAGCGAAGGCAGTACACTGGCGCATATTTGACACTGAAACACGAAAGCGTGGGTAGCGAATGGGATTAGATACCCCAGTAGTCCACGCCCTAAACGATCTTCTCTCGGTTTTCGGAGTATCGACCCTCTGAGAGCCTTAGCTAACGCGTTAAGAGAAGCGCCTGGGAAGTACGGCCGCAAGGCTAAAACTCAAAGGAATAGACGGGGACTTGCACAAGCAGTGGATTATGTGGTTTAATTCGATGGTAAACGAAGAACCTTACCAGGGTTAGAAATCAACGTGTAAGCCTACAGAAACGTAGGCCCTCGCAAGACTAGTTGACAGGTGCTGCATGGCCGTCGTCAGTTCGTGGTTTGAATTGTCCCCTTAAGTGGGTTAACGAACGCAACCCTCGTTGTGTGTTACAAG
>DATDUL010000059.1:0-2195 GCA_036517715.1 Minisyncoccota bacterium | reverse complement strand
AAATCATGGAATTTAAAACCCTTCTTTTGATCGCAGCTGGCGTTGCTGGCTACCTGCTTATTGGCTATCTGATAGCGTCCTCGATTAGAAGCTCTGCGCGCGGAGTTTCTTTGGCCCTTCAGGTGCCAATGAAAAATGATGAACTCAAAAAATCAATTATTTTTCTTTGGCCTTTTAAATTTCTTGGTCTTTAAATATTGATGGTTATGGGCAACTTATTTATGTACCTTGAGTGCCTATTGGTAAACAAGGTTTCTCGATTTTCTGTTATGCTTTTTGTGTTGGGATTTTTCCTTATGAGAAAGTATAATTGGTATTTTTTTCCGATTGTGCTTTTTGCAATAGGCGGCGTCTTGTTCTTTTTTACAGGATTCGGCCTAAATAGTTTTTTAATCTGTAAAAAAATGTGTCGATTTATTGAATCTTACGGCTATCTAGCTGTAAGTGAGAGTGATATTGACACACCTTGTTCAAAGGCCGCCTACAAGGTTGCTATCAGAAAGTATAACCTAACAAAAATGTAATCAACCCGCTTCGTAAACAGTTAAATTCGCTGCTTTACGTGGCGGGTTTTCTGTTTTTAGTTTTCGGACGTTCGACGTCCGAAATTTTGTCCCTACAGAGACTTCTCTGCAGAAATGAGCTTGTCATCCACTATGATGTAGTTGCCGCCACGGGGTTTGCCGAACCAGATGCCGTGATATTTGAATCCGTGCTCTGCGAGCCAAGCTTCGGTATTGGTTCTATGAGCCTCGGTGCGTGAGGTAAAGAAGGTGATGATGTGTCCCTCATCATAAAATTTATTTATTTTTTCTTTTACTCCTTCGAATTCTCGGGCAGTCAGCATCCTTTCGGGTTGTTCGTTCGGAATGTCTTCGCAGATTGTGCCGTCGATGTCGATCAAATAATTGATAACTGTTTTGGGCAATTCTGGGGAAACTTTGTTCCCATTTTCGTCAAATTTTTCTAATAAATCCATAGGGGAATAGTATATGTTTTAACGAACAAAATTGCAAAATTGGCAAGTGGAAATAAGGCATTAAAAGTGCTAAAATGTGCTGAGAAGGTGTTTTTCCGATTAGTCAAAAAGGTCGACTTTATTGGTTAATTTATGGTTTTATTTCCATTATCAGCTTATTTAAACACTATGAAAAAAATATTTACATCCGCATTCGTTTTCGCGTTCGCTTTCCTCGCTCTGGCTACATCTGCAAATGCTATGACCCCAACCCTGTCGATTTATTCTTCAAGTAACAACCTGGTCACCATCACTGTCAGCAACGCTGACGTGAATTCAAGCGTCGTGCTTTATTACAACACTCCCAACTACTCCGGCATCCAAAGTGCGTATTTGGGCATGACGAATTATTCTGGTTACCTCACCACCAGTGTGACTTCTACCCAATACAATGTAACCGCTGGATCCTCGGTATATGTCATGGTGAATGGCTACCAGTCACAATCCTATGCTTGGCCGTACGTAAGTGGCAGTACTTACAATACCAGCACCACGGGTCTGACTGTGTCGAGTTTGACGCTACCTGTCGGGGGTTCGGCTGTTTTGACTTCTACAAATTCGCAAATGATTTATGTTTCTAGCAACTCTAATTCAAGTATAATTTCAACTTCAAACAACAACGTAAACACCAATATTTTGCCTGTGGGTTGTACAGGTACTTCCCAGTATAGCTACCAAACTGGTCAGCCTTGCTACAACTATTACAATTACACCGGTTACAACAACACCTCTGTTCAGTTGTATGCGCTGGCACCTGGCACCGCAAACGTTTCAGTTTGCCAAACTGGTGGCACTAACTGCACCAGCATGAACATTGTGGTTACTGGAGCAAGCATCGTACCGACACCGTATACTCCAGAGGTTCTGGGTGCATGTTATTTCGGTGTCACTCTGCGTCGCAACATGTCGGGTTCCAATGTGCAGTGTTTGCAGGATACCTTGGTTAGTCTCGGATATTTGAACTACGGTGGTTACACTCCAGCTTACTTTGACCTGGCTACTTACAATGCCGTTGTTTCTTTCCAGAGGAGTCGTGCCCTAGGAACAGATGGTATCGTAGGATACTGGACCAGGAATGCGCTATTCGGAGGTCGCTAGTAGTCGATTTTGGAAAGTTCATAAATAGTGGTAAATTGTAACCACTAGGAGACGTGGCTGAGTGGTTGAAGGCACCGGT
>DATDUL010000058.1:0-3139 GCA_036517715.1 Minisyncoccota bacterium | reverse complement strand
TATTTCTCGGAACAAAGTTTCTTTTACCGCGTCAATGGCTTCGTACAAATCTTCTTCGTCTGCGCTAGCATAGAATTTCTTTCCATCTAGTACTAAAGTACAGTCAGAATGGAAAACAGCTCCGGCCTTATGCTTGGTTTTTTTTGATACTTCGAAATTGAGAACCACTTCTCCCCCTTTTGATTCGAGCTTGGTAATCAACTTGCCTAGGTTGGTAACTCTTTTTAAAACATAATCATTAATGGCTTCTGTCAAATCTAGGTTTTTCGCTAAAAGTTTTGTTTTCATACCACTATTATACCACGGATTAATACTTCATGCTTTTACGCAAAGAATTCAAAATAACGTCAAGTTCCATGGTGGCCACACCTACAACCTTGTCAGCACCTCCGTAATATATATAAATTATATCTTTTTTTATTTTTCCAACTTTTACCTTGCGTATAACTAATCCACAAGGGAAAACCACATTATTCACAATGCCAAACTTTTCATAGTCCGTTTCTGGTTCAAATATTGCATCTGTTGAACGAGCCAATACTATGGCAGGATCTTTCAAGTCGAGCAGAACTGCTCCAACCCTATAAGTGTTGTGACTTTTAGATGCACCATGATACAGGAGCAACCATCCGTATTTGGTTTTAACCGGGGGTGCGGTTATACCAACCCTGGAACTGTCCCACATGCTCTGTCGCGGACCCATGATGCGAATACATTTCTTGATTTGTGACTTACCATCGAGAGTAGGCACATAATCTCCACAAATTTCATAGTTTATCCGATGTATAACAAAGTATCCGTTTTTAAATCTTTCTGACAAAATACAGGTATCTTTATCGTCAACATCTCGCGGAGTAAGCATGAATGGTTTTTCCCAGTTCCATTTTTTATTTAGAAAGTCTTTCTCGCTAATGGAAGATGTAGCAACCCTAGCTGGACCAATGCCATCGAAAGCCGTATAACACACATAGATGCGGCTACCTATTTTTGTAAGTCGCGGATCCTCACAACCGGAATTACCGTTTTCTATTTTTTTGTCTTCGAATTCTTCTCGAGGGACGTAAATCGGATCTGGTAGACGCTCGTCGATGTCTAGTCCATTTATACTAGAAGCGTAACCGAACACAGAAGTGTTATTTTCAGAAAGTGCACGATAGACTATGTGCACTTTGCCATCCAAGTCTATTGCCGCCGGATTGCAAACTGATTTTGATTCCCAACCATGCGATTCGTTTGGTTTTATTGTTGGGTTCTTTTCATATCGCAGGAAACGGTATCTACTTTGGGGGTCAGGCAACATACTAGCAACCAGGTCTTCGAGACTGACTTTTGCAGTACACACAGTAGTGTCTGCAGCTCCATAGTAAATGGTAAGCAAATCACCCTCAATCATAGCTCCAGTGGGAAATATTACATTAGAAACATAACCTGACAATTCATAAGTTTCTTCTGGTACCAAAATAGGTCCACGGGTTTTACCGATAATTTTGCGAGGATCTTTGAGGTCGAGTAGCATAGCTTCAATACCGAATACTGTTTCCTGATTGTCGGGTTTATGAAAATAGTTTTGGATATGTGAATAAACTACCAACCAACCATATTTAGTTTTGATTGGCGGAGCACCAACCTCTACATGGTCATATTCAGTACGCTTCGGATCGATCATCTGACTTTCTATGTTCTGATGCCACTTCTCCCAAAATCCTGGTGACCAAAGTTCTTCGATGTGGTCACATTGGGCTATGGTCATTCGAGCTGGGGGCTTGTCAGTGTCCGAAGAAAATATGACAGTGATTTTTCCATCTATCCGCTCAGGAAAAAGTGACATGGCTTTCGAGTTGAAAGGAGTGACGAAATGCTTTTCCTCTACTTTTTTCAAATCTTTTGATATCGCCACTGCTACTTTTATACCTTCTGGTCCGAAGGGGTATTTGGAAAGCGCTGTATAAAAAACATAATACTTTCCTTCAAAAAATGTGACTCGTGGGTCCTCGCAACCGTACTGTTCCCATTCGAACTCTGGAGTGATGAATTGTTCACCTTTTTCAAAATGAGTTCCGTCTTTACTTTTGGCAATGCCGATAACAGACATCTGGTGCGGGTCGCGTATGTGATCAAAGGCAGAAATGGCACGGTACAATCCATAAACTGTTTTGCCTTTTTTAATTGGGCACATATTGAAAGCCGCAAATTCTTCCCAGTAATGATCACGATTTGGAATAAATATTGGATTATCACCCGATCTTTTGACTACGAACATAAATTATTTTTGTTTTTTATTAGCAGATTTTGCTTTATTTACTTTTCTAAATTCAACTTTTTTATTTTTCTTTAAATCATCCAGAAGTTCCTGCAACTTAATCGAGGCCACTCCTACCACTCTGTCACCACCACCATAGTATACAAAAAGTCTACCGGACTTGACCACCGCCCCACAGGAATACACTATGCCTTGCCAACCATTTATCTCGTAATGTTCTGTCGGCTCCAGAACCGGCCCCGCCGATCGGTACAAAACTTTGGTTGGATCCTTTAAATCCAACAACATAGCAAACAGTTTAAATTTACCAGCATCTTTTGCTTCGATGCCATGAAAAAGAACCAGCCAGCCATCTTTGGTTTTTATCGGAGAGGGTCCTACACTGCGCACCCACAGGTCGTTTTCTGTTTCCTTCCATATGTTTTTCCTCAAACTCTCGGGCTCCACCCAGCGGTCACCGTCAGTGCCAGCGTGGACAGACTGCCAATGTTTTGGTATTTTCTCTGACCACCAACGATTCCAAATCTGCTTCACTACTATTTTACCATTCGCCAATTCATCTGGATCATCAAAATATTGTATCCGTATCGAAGGCCAGATATCGAGCAAGAGAGCAAATTTGCCGTTAATTTTTTCTGGAAAAAGTGTCCAAGCTTTATGAATGTCCCCAGCTGGCGACAGATGAATAGGCCCCTTCCATTTATTGAAACGTCTGTTTTTAAAATCATCGAGGCTGATGGAAATCATCGCGATTCGCACCGAGCTCCACCCATCAAAGGCGTTGTACAAAACATAAACTGTGTCACCCATCAAAGTAACCCGAGCATCTTCACATCCACCCGACCAACCACCCCCAGAACTCGAGAAATACGGCTCGTT
>DATDUL010000057.1:0-5468 GCA_036517715.1 Minisyncoccota bacterium | reverse complement strand
AATCAGTAGGTATGAAAGCACCGCAAAAAGTATTATCCCCACTGAAACCTCAGCTACAACGAAAGCAAGCAAGACTATGACAACAATCACAATGGATTGCACCAAGACAGAGACCGAAGGCACGAAATTTGTCTTTTGAATATGATAAACGCGTAGCAACATCTTGCGTAGATGAGACTGCTCGGATTTGATGCGAGTCATGTAGTTCGGGGGCACACCACGGGCCTCCATGTCGTCGAAAACAAGGTCAAGGTCTTTTATTGCTTCCATAGCGTGGTCGAGGTGACTGTGATTGTTGACCTCGCTTAAGCCTTCTTCGAATTCTTGAACGAATTTTTTAATAATTGTACGGATTTTATTGTTATCAAAACTCGGATCCTTTCTCTTTAGGGCGTCGCCTTCGCCGAGGATACTTTCGAGCGAGGAACGAATTTCGGAAGGAATTTTGTCTGCTTCTTTATAGTCAGAAAAAACACCAGACAACAAAAATCCAGTAATAAAAATAGAGCTGGAGATAACACTACCGAGGATCGAGTTGAGTACTATGAATTCGAGGCCAGACTCATGAATGAAATATTTGCCGACAGTCAAAAGCACTACCGCAATCCCAACCGTGGTAATGATATAAAACTTGCCCATTTTTTGCTTGATACTCTTTGCCATGGCTGGATTATAACATTTTAAAACTAATTTTTCAGAACAGAGATTGCCCCAGACTCTGCTGGGCTATTGTAGTACGCAGTCCAAGGGTCTAGGGTTGGAACTTCGAGTTTGGGTATTATGATTTGCGGTTGGTTGAAAGCAATGATTGAACTCCAAACCTTCTGGGTTATTTTCCATTTGGCTACGCACTCATCAATGTTGCCGGACAAAATGATGTTATCTCTAGGAAGGACTAAATCAAAAAGAGCTTCGGAAAACAGCTCGATATTTTTGATAAAGATAATTCGTTCACTAAAATCGAGCACCATGGTGGACGCATCGTGAAGCAAACTTTCGTTTCCCGGTCCAAGTATTATCGTCTGGTATTCTCCAGCACCAGCAAAGTCTTCTACATTTGCTACGAATTTGATATGGGAATAGTCACCATCTACTTGTTTCATGAATTCTTCTTGAGCCATCGGAAACCCACACAAAAATATGATTTTGTGTCCTTGGGCAAACAAATCTGCAATCAAAACAATAGACAGGTGCGAGCCACCCATTTTCTCAGGATAATGAATAAGACAAGGCAGGTTTTCCGCTTTGAACTTAAAGAATTCTTTATTCAGTAGTAGTGTATCTATCATTTCAAATCAACACTCGTGATGACGACTGCTTCCACAGGTCTGTCGTTTGGACCAGTAGCAACGTTGTTGATAGCGTCAGCAACACTTGCGCCCGCTACAACTTTGCCGAATACTGTGTGTTTGGTATCCAGAAAATTATTGTTAGTAGCGTTTATAAAAAACTGACTGCCGTTTGTATTGGCTCCAGCGTTCGCCATCGAGATGGTGTATTTGTCGTTTTTGTTGGTGGCTGTTATCTCGTCGTTGAAACTGTAGCCTGGTCCCCCGGTACCCCAGTACGCGCTTTTAGAATCATCCTTTGAAAGTGGGTCTCCACCTTGGCTCATGAAACCCTTTATCACCCGGTGGAATTTGGTACCGTTATAGAATCCTTCTTTGGCTAATTTTACGAAATTCTCCACTGTCTTTGGAGTCGCTTCGTTAAATTCGATAGTAATGTCCCCTTTGCTTGTGTGTAATATTGCTTGCATGATTTTTTTGTTATTATTTTGTTCGATGATTTTTTGATCCTCTTTTTTTACTACTTCTTCTGTTATTATTTTTTGATTATTTTGCTCAATAGCGTCTTTGACCTCCTGTGCTTTATCTATGTCGTTCATCCCCTGTTCAATTATATTTTCATCTCCTTTATTCCCAGTAAACAAATCCGTCCGAAAGGCAAAAAGCCCAACCCCCAGCACACCTAATAAAAGTAATACTATGCCGATATAGCCTTGTTGTGTATTTTTCATGTGCATATTATAGCAAAAGTTGGTCTCACTCGTAAGCTATGGTTGACTCTGTGTTCTGGCCTTGATATCTGGAAGATAACCTTTAACCACGTGCTCCAAAATAGACCGAGGGGTGTCTGTTGCCTTTGAATTTTCAGGTAACAATGTCCAAGGTGGTGGAGCATCAAAATCATAATTACCATACACCACAACAGGTGTTCCTTCTGCGACCACTTTACCATTCTGCCATGTCCACTGATCAGTCCAACCGTACAGCCAATGTGCATCAGCTTCAGTCATGCGAATGCAAGAATGACTCGCGGGGTATCCAGGCAAACTGTATTGATGCATCGATATACCTCCTAAATCATCTATATTCATATTCCACTTTAATATCCATTCATCATCAAAAGTACTGACCACTTCTTCCCCTTTCCAATTTACGAAAAACAACCCGTCCGGTGTCTGTTTTAACTTTTTACCTGAACTTACAGGCCCACTGCGCACCAATACACCATTTTCATATACACCGAATGCTTGTATCGGTTGAGATACTATTATTAATTTTGGAATGCTTTTGGCGGTACTAATTTTACCTGGCAGGTATTCCCATTGTTTAATAGTATTGATATCCTTCGGCACGACTATGGTGCTGGACTTTAGGTTGTCACGATCTATTCGATTTATTCCTAGCACGAAATCTACATTTGAATTTCCAACCAAGTCCGCTAACTCATCTAAGGGTTGCTTTGTAGATAAAACAACCCTGCTAAACATTCCCACCGGTCTGGGTTGTGTAGGGTATGACACAGACTCTATTACTTTTCTTAGTTTGTTTGATACTGGTTCATTTGCCGTAGAAACAATATTTGCATTATAGTTTAGACGAGTACCTTTTATGAAAGCAAAAGTTAGTATCAGCAGAGAAATAATTATTATAAATAGAATTGAATACTTTCTCATAAACCTATGACGTTAAATACACTGAAAAATTACATATACATATCTAGCAAGCCTTGACATTGGGGGTGTGCTTGCTACTATTAAGGTCCCATGATAACACTCCCACCAAACATGCCATATGATGTTCCATTGTTTTCGCAAATCAGCGACATTTCTTCTGCTTCATGGAAACAAAAAGGATGCGGAGTCGCAGACGTTGCAATGATAGTTGAATTTTACAAACCAAACACAACTTCAGTGCAAAAGGTTCTCGAAGAAGGCTTAAAGGCGGGCGCATATGTAAAAAATGTAGGCTGGAGCCATAAGGGTCTGGCTTCTTTAGCGGTAAAACATGGTTTAGTTGGAAAGACTGTTGATTTGTCATCACTAAAAAATACAGTAGCCTTGAGCGAATTTAAGAATATAGTAACAGAAGGACCTGTTATAGCATCAATTCACAGAGGTTTTAATCCAAAAAGCCCCTACGGCCATCTAGTTGTTATAACTGGGTTTGATGACAAATTAGTATATTACAATGATCCAGGTAAACGCGATGGAATCAGAACTGTTTCTATTGAAGACTTTATGAAAGGTTGGAAAAAAAGACTGATTGTTATAAGAGAACCTGAGAAAAAGTTAACACTCGCGCACTAAAGAATATAAAATACGTACGGCGGGCTTGGAGTTTGGATTTCCAAACTTTTGAGGCACCAAGCACTAGTTAGAGTTAGTATGGAAAATTTCACTTCTTTTCAGCACTCGATACAATCCGTAACAACAAATCAAAGCAGAAGCGATTTGTAGTGCAGAGAATATAACTTCACCTTTATCAAAGGCCGAAACTGCCGTTGCTATATGAGCAGTTACAAAAAACAACCAACCAAATAATGCTTTTTTACGAGCAAGCATATAACCACCCCAAATAAATGAGAGCGAAGAGATGGTTTCGACTACAGTTAAATAATTAGCAAATAAAAACATACCCAACGCAATGGATATCGACGTTAATATTACACTGATTTGTAACGCAAATCTTTCATTTTTTACAGAATGGTTTATGTAGCCGTAAACCATAACAATAAAGAACCCGATTTCTGCAATTGCTAGGATGTGCAATCCAATAATCAAGAAATAAATCGCACTACTGACCCCCACCAAAGCACCCCACATCCAACCAGATTTTTTGTTAAGTACTAAGAATATCTTATTGAGAAGACTAAATACTGAAACAGGGATAGATAAAAAAAGTAAATAATTCATAAATGTGGCGGGCGATGAGAGAATCGAACTCCCGCCAACGGTTTTGGAGACCGTTGTTCTGCCACTAAACTAATCGCCCAAAGCCTCCACCAGAAGTAAATCAGAGTGGAGGCTTTGAGGACGCAAAAATAAAAAAGATTGCGTCCTATATATAGAGCCGAAGCTCCATACAAAGAACACGCGAACGGACTACCCGCCGCACACCCATTATACCAGAAATCAAAAAGAATAAGAAACTATTTCTTAAGTTCCTTGTGTTTAGTCTTAGCCTTGCACCATTTACAGTACTTCGATAGTTCGAGCTTTTCGGTTACTGTTTTCTTGTTTTTACTTGACCAGTAATTGGTTCTCTTGCACTTGCTGCAGGCGAACTTAATAAGTCTAACTTGTTTAGCCATGGGTACAGATTAGTATAAAACGCTTTAAAAAGCAACTTAATACCCTGCATTTTTAATTATGATCTCCAACAACTCTTTGGGTAGTATTTGGGGATCCTCGGCCAAGCCCTGATGGTATAGTACTGTGGACGGAGTAAGCCCAGGCAAGGTATTCACCTCAATTACGGACAATTCGCCGGTTTTTACGTCCATAAATGCGTCAATTCTGGCGTAGCCTTGTAGGCCTATTTTCTCTCCTAATTTCTCTATCAAACTCTTGGCATTAGCTAGGGCCTTTGGGGTTACTATCTCCTTTGGAGGAGGGGTTAAGTTCACCCCAGTACCGCCCTGAAACTTTTCTTCCAGGGAAAGCACCTCTCCTTCGGCTATGGTGATACTAGGGTTTAGTGCGTGGAGCTTTTTGCCCGCCTTGCCGGCAGGCAGGCCTTTTTCTAAGATACCGATAGTTACTTCCACCATTCCACTGACTCTTTTATATTTCAATTGATTACCTTTTACTTGTACGTTGTCTGTCTCGACAAACTTTTCGAACAAAACATCGCGTAGAATACTGCCTGGCATCTCGAGGATGTTTTCTTGATTTTTCAAAGTTCCTGCTGGAATGTGGCTGTCACACCTGACCATGTGTTTCATGTATTCACCCAAATCAACATGCGTGTACAGATGCGCGATACCAGTGGAGCAACCATCATCCTTGGGTTTAACTATCAGGGTTTTGGCTTCTAGCTCTCGGGTCAGCTCATCCCACAGAAGTGTTGAATCCAAATAATTTTTTATCTTGGTAAAAGGTAAAACTTTTTGAGTTGCAATGGTTACGCCTTCTATGCCTGCATTTCTGATAAATTCTCCCGTCGCAAATTTGTCCATAC
>DATDUL010000056.1:0-7326 GCA_036517715.1 Minisyncoccota bacterium | reverse complement strand
CATCAGTATACCGTTCGGAGATTTGCCCGAGAATACAAGTCCTGCACGCTCTAACTGTTCTATGTATTCAGGATTCACTTCATAGCGATGACGGTGGCGTTCTAGGATTTTATCCTTGCCATAACTTAGATTTGCAATGCTCCCTTTCTTTAGAATCGCTGGATAAGAACCCAAACGCATCGTAGCACCATAATCTTTGTTCTTTATTTTCTCGATCTGGTCGGCCATGGTGGCGATGACTGGATACTTGGTTTTCGGATTCATTTCCATAGAGTTCGCATCCTTAAAGCCCAGTACACTCCTAGCATAAGCAATAGTCAAAATCTGCATACCAAAACACAGACCGAAGTAAGGTATGTTATTAGTCCTGGCATAATCGGCCGCCATTATCATGCCTTCAGTGCCACGCTTGCCGAAACCTCCAGGCATCAGTACTCCATCCAAATCATCCAGCTCTTTGAGTAAACTAGGGTCTTTCTCGTATTTTTCAGAATCAAGCCACAGTATCTTTGGCTTGTAGTTCAGATTCCAGGCAGCGTGATTTACTGATTCGATAACAGAGATATAAGTATCTTTACAAGATTTGAAATTAAAATATTTACCGACGATACCTATGGTTACTTCTTTATCTATTTTTTTGATTTTACTGGCCAGGTTTGTCCAATCTGCCAAGTTTGATTTTCTAACTGGCAGCCCCATAGTTTCGAGGAGGGTGGCGCCGAGGTTTTCTTTTTCAAAGTTAACCGGCACATCGTAAATAGAATACACATCCGGCGCCGAGATTATCCGCTCTATAGGTAGAGAACACACGTTGCTGATAGTCCTTTTGATATCTGCCGTAGCTGGTTTGTCCGCTCGACAAAGTACCAGGTCTGGATTGAGCCCCATAGAATGCAGGTCGTTGATGGCACGCTGAGTCGGCTTGGACTTTTGTTCCCCTAGAAGCGACGGAGTAGGCAAGTAACTAACCAAAACTAAAAAGATATCCGCAGGATTTTTGGCTTTCATCATCCGAGCTGCTTCCAAAAACGGAAGCAACTGGTATTCCCCCACCGTTCCACCAAATTCAATAATGGTTATATCGGATTTATTTTTTGCCTGGCAGGATTCAATGCGTCGGATTATTTCTTTTGGAATATCTGGATATACTTCTACGTCCTCGCCCTCGTATTCGAGGTTTCTCTCTCTTTTTATTACTTCGGCATATACCTGCCCAGTGGTGACATAGTCCTCGCGGGTACTGGTCTGTCCAGTAAAACGTTCGTAGTTACCAAGGTCTTGGTCTGCTTCTATACCATCATCACCAACGAAAACTTCTCCATGTTCTGCTGGACGAATAGTACCGGCGTCTATATTGATATACATGTCCGCTTTCATGTTGGCTACCTTGTAACCACGAGATTGCAGAACCTTACCAATCGAAGCTGCGGCAATACCCTTACCAACGGAAGACATTACTCCACCCACGACAAAAATATATTTTGACTTACTCATCTTATTTTTCGAGATATCGGCGCACCGCGAGCAAACTCGAGACACTACCTAAAATAATCCCAGATAAAAGTATAATAATGAAAATTTGCAGAAGATTCGATGTGTAGTATTGGAAGAGGTTCATGCCCAAGAAACTGGTCAAGTTGCGCCCCACCCAAGCTGTAGCTGGCAAAAATAGTAGTGTGGTAAGTATGGTAGCAGCCAAACCGTAAATAGCTCCTTCTACCATAAAGGGACCCTGGACTCTAATTCGTGAGGCTCCCACCAAACGCATGATGCTTATTTCTTCTCGAGAGATGAATATAGTAAGTCGGATAGTATTTAAAGTAACCGCGATAGATATGATAACGAGTAGTAAAGTAATCACAAATCCGAGTTGTTTTGCACCTTTGATGATGTTATTCAAACGTTCGATGACTGACTTGTTCTCGTAGTAATTGATTTTATCGATAATATTGGCTGAACCGAGCACGAGGACATTGTCGGACTTCATGAAATTCGCGATACTTTCGTATTGAGAGATTTCTTTGGCTTTAACGTTCAAATACGCACCCAACGGGTTTTCATTTATTTCGTCTAATGCTTGTATGGTCGGGTAGTCGTCAGAGTGTCTCTCGCGGAAAATGGTTATCGCCTCCTGAGCTGAGGTGTAGTTAACTTCAGCAACTTCGGGTAGTTTGGAAATTGATTCTTTGAGCAATAATATTTTTTCTTCCGGGGCTCCTGGTGTGAAGTATATGGTAACATCTACTTTGTTTTTTATTTGTTCTAACGAGAAGCTAAGCACCGCCTGCAAAAGCAACAAAGAAGTCACCACTGCTAAAGTAACCGTCATTATGAGCACCGCTGCCCAAGAAACCAATCCGTTCCTTCGGAATGAAAGCAGGCCTGATTTAATTATTCGATGAAATCCTGTCATTTTGATTATTGTAGCATACTTACTAAATCTACCCCTGGGGTCATATTACTATATGACGTATTTACCATCTTTGTCATCTCTGACTACTTTGCCCTTTTCCATGGTGATAACCCTTTTACCCACAGACTCTACTACAGCCCTGTTATGGGTGGTCAATATCACCGTAGTCCCCAAATCATTGATTTTCTTTAAAATTTGAATGACGTCGTAGGTAGAAACTGGGTCCAAGTTACCTGTAGGCTCGTCAGCGATGATGAGTTCTGGCTGGTTGATGATAGCCCGAGCTATAGCTAAGCGCTGTTTCTCCCCACCAGAGAGCTGGTGTGGAAAATGAAATATCTTGCTAGCCAAATCCACCAGCTCAAGCACGTGTGGAACGTCTGAAGCTATTTCTTGATTGGTTTTGCCTACTGCCTCCATAGCGAAAGCTATATTTTCATAAGCAGTTTTATTTGGCAATAATTTGAAGTCCTGGAAAACTACCCCCATCCGACGACGAAGCTTGGTTAGGTCGTCTCCACGCAATTTATGCACATCCAGAGACTCAAAAGACACCGTTCCTGAGGTCGGTTTGTCTTCTGCTAAAATCATTTTGATCAAAGTGGTCTTGCCTGCTCCGGAGTGACCGACGATTGAGACAAATTCACCGGAGGATATCGTCAAATTCACATTTTGTATTCCAACGGAATCCTTATTATAAACTTTGCTAACATCGTTAAAGTAAATCACCTCTCTATTCTAGCACAAAACTCAAAGAGAAAAAACTGGAGATTACAAATTCTTCTCCGCTTCTATGAATAAATCCAAGTCACCATTTAATACATCCTCGACTTGGTTAGTTTCGGCATCGGTTCGGTGGTCTTTCACCATTTTGTATGGGTGTAAAACATAGGACCGTATCTGACTTCCCCATTCGATCTCCCGTCCCTTGTCTGTCTTCATTGCTTCTTCGATGCTTTTCTTTTCTTCCTCAGCGCGTTTAAATATCCTAGCTCGTAGCATCGCCAACGCTCGTTCTCGGTTTGCTTCCTGGGACCGTTCTTCGGATGAATGCGCAGATATGTTGGTAGGTATGTGCACTATGCGCACAGCAGTCTCACGTTTGTTTACATTCTGCCCGCCAGGACCACCGGACCGGGCAAATTCTATCTTTAGATCATTTTCTGGAATTACAAAATCTTTCTCCTCTAGTTTTGAGAATTTTGGCAAAACTTCCACCATAGAAAAACTAGTGTGTCGTTTCTGTGCTGCGTTAAAAGGCGAAACTCGGACCAGTCGGTGTACGCCATTTTCATTTTTTAATTCACCGTAAGCACCTTTACCTACTATTTCTATCGAGACATTGCGGTATCCACCGTGGTCGTTTTCATGCTGGTGAATTAGCACAACCTCCCAACCTTTTTTGGTGGCGTATTTCATGTACATGGCCAGGAGCATACCCGAGAAATCCTCCGCATCGTCCCCGCCAGCACCAGAGATTATGGTAACGATAGCATTACCCTTGTCGTGTTTACCCAGACCCTCCTTCTCAGCTTTTAAATCATTCAGGTTGCGTATTACTTCTTGAGCTTTTACCTTGTCAGACCAGAAATCAACTTGGAGAATTTGATCTTCCAAAAACTCAATCTGTTTATCTATTTCATTGTTGGTTTCTTTATCCATGGACTATTAAATAATTTTAGTGAGTAAATCCTCAATATTTACAGAAATTTTTGAATAATCAAACTTGGTTGCTATTGTATTGCAGATGTCTAAATTTTCCTTACAATACTTATATAATTTATTCCTTACTTTTTCATTAAGTACAGTATTAATTACGCCAGTAAAATCCTTATCTTGTATCTGCTGCAAAACAAGATTCCTGTCACCCCCGTCTAAAGTAAACAGTATTTCAGGAATCCTTTTTGCTCCACGTCTAATATCGCCAAAAGGAAAATGATGGGCCTTAAAATAGTCTTCGAAATCGTCAACTATCTGTCTATTAATACCAAGTATTTCTGCGATAATACTCACATCCTTGTCAGGAATCTTTCCAGCAAGTAATTGCCCAATTTCAAGTCCATAACGTATGTGTCCTCCGGTGAATTTTCGTACCATTAAGAAATACTTATCCACCATCTCTGGTGTAATTTCAATTGCTTCTTCAAGTTCTCTATCAATCTTTTGACCTTCATAAATACCACGCATGTAGTTGTTGTTAAACACACGCAGTATTTCATAACTGAAATAAGGGAAACAGTTACGTAGCTCAATTAGGTCTGTAAGTGCATGGACACCGTTAATTTCGTCGAGTCGTGCATTGATTATTGTCTTTTCTATCCCGTCTGTTAGATGAATACATTTTTCTCCATTGCGAAATTCCTCTTTATCTAAAATATCATCTACTTTAATAATGCTCGTATCTATGTCAGAGATTTTTTCTAGTATACCGATTTCATCAGACGACAGTTCTTTACCTGAGGCAAATTCATACCCAAGTTGTATGTAGAATTCAAATGATTTATTTTTTGGTTGATACTTTTCCATATTATTTTCCATGAGCCGAAGGGCAGGATTGAACTGCCGACCCACGCATTACGAATGCGTTGCTCTACCAACTGAGCTACTTCGGCTTTCGGGTTTTCGACTTTCGGCTTTATGCCATTCTAACCAAAATTACCAGAAAAACCAACTAATTGTTATAATCTATAAATGGAAAAAATCGGAAAATACATCGGGGATTTGGTCTATGGAGCCAACGACGGAATCATTACTACTTTTGCGGTCGTAGCCGGCGTGGCAGGCGCAGAACTAGCTCCAAACGTGGTTATCATCCTTGGTGTTTCTAATCTGCTTGCAGATGGATTCTCTATGGCTACCAGCAACTATCTCGCCCGTAAGTCTGAAAATGATTATCAAAAAGCTCAAAGTGGCGAAAATATAGAAATCAACAATCCTATTAAAAATGCTCTGGCAACGTTTGTAGCTTTCGTAATAGCCGGGTCTATCCCCCTTATTCCGTACATTTTACCAATCGAAAAAGATATTTTCTTATTTGCAACCATATCGACTGGCGTTGCTCTCTTTATAGTCGGGTCACTGCGCACTCGAGTCTCCCACGTGAAATGGTGGGTTGGTGGCCTTGAAATGCTTTTTGTGGGTACGCTCGCAGCGACAGTGGCTTATATCATCGGAGACTTCTTGGGCAAAATAATCGGATAGAGTTAGTAACTTAGATAAAATTAATCTCGAAGTTATACATACCCATAGAGCAAAGGCCTTTTAGTTTGCCAACTTCTCTGACTCCTAGGTCTATTTCCGTCTCGCCGTTTTGCGGAAGCATCTTTCTGAGTCCAAGCTCTGGAATAGTCAAAGCCGAAGAGCAGTCAAAAGTTCCAGTAGTCTTCATTATGAGTTTGGTGGGAATACCGGCTTTTGCAGTAGTAACATTCGGAAGATATCCACCTCTGGCGTTTATCGTCACGTACTGAACTCCGTCTCGGACTTCAACATTTTGTACTGGCTGACCCGAGTCTGGACTTTTTGAACCTCCGGAAATAACAAAACCCAAGAATATCAAAAGTACTACGGCGACTACAACCAAGTAGGATTTATTCATATTTTTATTTTCTTTTGTATTTTTTGTCTCTTTCATTCTTTTACTCATTCTACTATATATTAAACAGCGGTGGAATAATACCTAGCCCCGCAAGTCCGGAAAGTAAAGCGAAAAGTCCTAGCCCTATTACCACCACCCCAGCAGATTTAAAGAAAAGCGGTGCATAACGAGAATGTGCAAATGACGCAGAACCGAAAGACAGAAGCGCCAGGACCGGAAACGTGCCGAGTACGAAGCCGAGCATGATTAACATTCCAGACATAAATGATCCACTGGAAAGCGCAGCGACCTGCATCGATTGAGTAAACCCGCAAGGAAGAAAGAAAGTAGCAAATCCAATTATCAAAGGAGTTAAAGTTTTGTGCTCTATTTTTCTAAAGAAGTTAAATACCCCAGATGGAAGTGTGACTTTATTCCTGGCGAAAACTCCTACCAGGTTTAGCCCAAGTAAAAGCATAATGACTGAAGCCAGAATTCCGAGTATTGCCGTGAAAGTAAAGTTGATGCCTATGGCATTCCCTACTGCTCCGAGTACTCCACCAAGCAGTGCAAAGCTCAAAATTCTACCGAAGTGGAAAAGAGTAAAATTCTTTTTATCTATTGCATTATCTCCGTCTTGAGATACCTTTGCTGAAAGCGAAAGCACCAGCCCACCTACTACAGCCAGACACGATGACACAGATGCAATGAGTCCAATAATGAAACTCGTGGTTGGAGTTACGGAACCACCGATGCCGAGATTTAGAACACCTGACTTTTGCAAGATAAAAAATAGTATCAAAAATGCGAGCCCGACGGGTACAGCAGCCCAGATAACATTATCATTTTGTTTTTCTTGAATTACCTTTTCGACAGACAAAGCATAACCGTGGGGTTTAATCTTCTCAGTTAAAGTGCCGGCCAACTCTTCTTCGGTTACATCTTTATAACTTTCCACCGAGACTGTTTGATTTTTCAAATTTACTTCCGCAGTTTGTACCACTTCCTGCTCTTTCAGAATGTCTTCGATCAAGATTTTACACGATGCACAATGCGTCCCTGAAACGTGAAATGTATATTTTTTCATAAGTTTTATTTTTTACAATCTCATTCCTTTAATTCTAAGAGAGTTACCGACTACAGATACAGAGGACATTGCCATAGCAAATCCTGCAAATACTGGTGACAGAAGCCATCCGAAAATCGGATAAAAAAGTCCGGCAGCGAGGGGTATACCCACTATGTTATATATGAATGCCCAAAACAGATTTTGCTTGATACCACGCATGGTTATCTTTGAAAGTCTTATCGCTTTTACAAGCTTTGAGATATCTCC
>DATDUL010000055.1:0-5334 GCA_036517715.1 Minisyncoccota bacterium | reverse complement strand
TCACCTCTGGTACCGGGTTAGCCAAAGCAAAGATTATTGGCCTTTCAGACATAGTTTTTATAATTTCTTCATTTAAAGTATTTGCTTTAGACAATCCAACGAACACATGGGCACCCACCAGAGCTTCCGCCAAATCTCCTTTTATATTTTCCTTGTTTGTTTTGGTAGCTAGAACTTTTTTATATTCATTCAAGTCTCCACGGTCTTTGTAAATAGCTCCTTTTGTGTCACAAACAATAATATTTTTAAATCCATATGCAAGTAGTAAATTCGCCACTGCTATGCCAGCCGAACCGGCGCCGTTTATAACCACTTTTGCAACTTCCTTTTTGAGTTTACGCAAACGCAGTGCATTAATGAGTCCAGCCAACACCACGGTAGCTGTGCCGTGTTGGTCGTCATGCATCACCGGTATATCGAGTTCTTTTCGCAACCTCTCTTCTATCTCGAAACATCGCGGAGCAGAAATGTCTTCTAGGTTTATTCCACCAAAAACAGGCGCAATGTTTTTTACAATTTTTATTATCTCTTCGGTGTCTTGAGTTTCGAGACATATAGGAAATGCATCTACTCCGCCGAATTCTTTGAATATCGCAGCCTTGCCTTCCATCACCGGTATGGCGCCATATGCACCGAGGTTGCCGAGCCCCAACACGGCTGAACCGTCCGAGACTATGGCTACTGTGTTTTTCTTCAATGTATACACATGTGCCAATTTTTTGTCTTTTGCCACTTCAAGGGACACCCCAGCCACGCCAGGAGTATAGGCCAAAGACAAGTCACCTTTGTTTGCGAGCTTTATTTTATTTTTGAGTTCAATCTTACCGCCGTGCTTCTTGTGAAGTGCTAAGGACTTTTTATAGAAATTGTTTTGCATATGTGTTTTATCCGTTTATTCTGTTCGGAAAATTATTTTGAGTGGCATTTACCATATTTTCGACCCACTTTATCATTGAATTATTCATCGATCCATCTGTTACCCATGCGTATGCTGGCGCAGCCCAAACATTCCCTTCATAAATTCCGAACTCCCCCGGCTTCGCCTCAAATCCAAAACCAAAAAGTTTACCGCTTTTTACTAAATCAAGAACAATCTGCTCGTCGAATAGTTTATGAACAACACTGATAAAAATTGCTGTCGACTTCATTGAAACAAGCATTTCTGGTGTAATCAAATTTTTTGTTTCGTCATTAAATGCAATTGTCGGAAAGATAACATCCGCCGTCGCAAAAAGTTCGGCTAAATCTTTTCGATCATACTTACTTTCTTTTTGCGACTTTGACCAATAAACGACATTCATTCCTAGACCCTGGGCTTTCTCGGCAATTGCGCTACCAATATGTCCAAGACCGATAATGCCCGCTGTCTTACCTTTGAGTTCAACACCACGATATTTCATAAAGTCTTTATCAAAATCCAACGGAAAGCTATCTTTGATGAGACGCGGTACCTGCCTGGCTACATTAAACAGCATTGTCATAGCCCATTCAGAGACAGCTTGCGTCGAGAAGTTTCTAATATTACATATTGGAATATTATTTTGATCTGCATAGGCAGTATCAACCCAAGAAAACGAGGTTGCTGCTCCGAGAATCGCTTTCAGTTTTGGAATATTTTTGTAGTCGTCAGACGATAATTTCCAGTTAACATAATCTGGATTTAGGCACAAAATCCGGTCTTCGTCGCCCTCAAATAATGCCTTGTTTTCCGAAAGTGGGGCGATTTCTTTCGTTATAATAAGTTCAAGACCACTCTTCTCAAGACGGTTTAACAGCTCCTCTGTTATTAGTTCATCCCACAATGGATCAAATATAAATGCTTTCATGCCTGGATTATAGCAATTTCCTTATTTAATTAGAAGTACTAAATACACGCACAAAAATAAAAAATCCAAGCTTCAACTTGGATTTTTTATTTTTGTGCGTCGGGAAGGATTCGAACCTTCGTAGGCCTAAGGCCGACAGATTTACAGTCTGTTGTAATTGACCACTCTACCACCGACGCTTAACCGCCCCAAGGCGGATTGTTCTGCCTTGGGACTTAAGGAAGAGATTAGCATAAATTATTTTTCTTTGCACGTACTAAACAGTGGCTTTGGCCTTGCTTGCTATGTGGCTCCTAACCTTTTTCTTTTTTTCTATAACCAACTCCGATCCTTTCATTTCTACACCCACGGTGTCACCCTTCTTTACACCGTTTGATATGATGTAGCTTGCTATAGGGTCCAGGATTTTGTTTTGGATAAGTCTATTGAGTGGTCTAGCACCATAATGCGGGTCGTAACCGGTTTTTGCCAAAAAGTCTAAGGCTTGATCTGTAACTACAAGGCCGATGCCTTTGGAAAGCAACCTGTCTCGTACAACTCGCATTCGAATGTCAACAATTTCACGGATAGCTTTCTCGGAGAGAATATCGAAAAGAACTATCTCGTCTATGCGGTTTAGAAATTCAGGACGGAAATGGTCTTTGAGGGCGTCCATCACCTTTTCTTTTACCTGGCCGTAGTCGGCGGACTGTGTGTTGTTTGAAAATCCGATAGATTCCATCTTCTCGATAAATTGCGAACCGATATTCGATGTCATGATGATGATGGTGTTTTTGAAGTTAACTACTCGGCCTTTTCCGTCGGTGAGCCTGCCGTCGTCGAGGACTTGAAGCAACATATTGAACACTTCTGGGTGCGCTTTTTCTATCTCGTCGAAAAGCACCACTGCATATGGTCGGTGACGTACGGCTTCGGTTAGTTGTCCTGATTCATCGTAACCTACATAACCCGGCGGTGAACCGATGAGTTTGGAGATTGAATGTCGTTCCATATATTCGGACATGTCTACCCGGATGATGGACTTCTCGTCGTTAAATATGAACTGACCCAAGGCTTTGGTAAGCTCGGTCTTGCCGACTCCAGTTGGACCCAGGAATATAAATGACCCTATCGGCCTGTTCGGATCTCCAATACCAGCGCGATTGCGACGAATAACATTGGCTACTCTAGCTATCGCTTCGTCTTGTCCGATAACTCTGCCCTTTAATTCGCCTTCCATTTTTTCAAGTTTTTCGCGTTCTTCTTCGAGCATTTTAGTAAGCGGTATACCGGTCCAGCGAGCTACGACTTCGGCCACATCTTCGGTAGTGATTTCTTCTTTCAAGATTCGTCGAGACTTTTGCAACTTTTTCAATCGTGCTAATTTTGTATCCAATTCTTTTTTGAGACTTGGAACCTTGCCGTAGCGGATCTCTGCTGCCCGAGCTAAGTCAGAACGCATTTCTGCATTTTCAGCTTCGATACGCATGGTCTCGAGTTCTTTTTTAATCGCCCGGATTTCCACTACGATTTCACGCTCATTGTTCCACTTGAGTTCGAGTTCTTTGGTCTTTTCATTTAAGTTCGCTATTTCTTTTTCTATTTCCTTCAAGCGACCACGGATTTCTTTTTCCTTGTGTTTGTCTTCCTCACCTTCTGCTTCTTTTTTGAGTGCTTCTTTTTCTATTTCAAAACGCATTATCTTGCGATGCGCTTCTTCGAGTGCGGGTGGTTTGTTTTCGAGCGCAATCTTGAGCGACGAAGAAGCTTCGTCGATCAAATCGACAGCCTTGTCTGGTAGGAAGCGGTTGGTTATATATCTAGCCGACAGGTTCACTGCAGACACAATGGCATCATCGGTAATACGCACTCCGTGGAAAAGCTCATACCTTTCTTTAAGTCCTCGCAAGATAGCGATAGCATCATCAAGCGAAGGCTCCTCTACATAGACTGGTTGGAAACGTCGTGCTAGTGCTGGATCTTTCTCGATGTGTTTCTGATACTCTTTCAGAGTAGTTGCACCAATAGCACGTAACTCTCCACGAGCGAGGGCAGGCTTTAGCATGTTAGACGCGTCCATAGATCCATCGGCTCCTCCTGCTCCGACGATGGTGTGTATCTCGTCGATAAATAGGATGATTTTCCCGTCAGTCTTTTCTATCTCTTTCATTATGCCTTTCAGCCTTTCTTCAAATTCACCTCGGTACTTTGTACCTGCAATCAACAGACCCAAATCAAGCGACACAAGTTCTTTGTCGCGCAGAGATTCTGGAACATTGCCTTTGACTATTCTACTGGCTAGGCCTTCTACTACTGCTGTTTTACCAGTACCGGCTTCACCGATTAGAATTGGATTATTTTTAGTTCGGCGGGAAAGTATCTGCATGATGCGCATGATCTCATTCTCGCGTCCGATAACCGGATCAAGTTTGTCCTCGCGGGCGAGCTTGGTTAGGTTTCTGGTATATTTCAAAATGAGTCGGGGTTTTTTGGACTCAGGGGCGTCGGTGATATTTTGACTTTTAAATTCATCCACGATTTTCAAAACATCTTGTTTGTTGATATTAAACCGGGCCAAGTTCTCGCGCGCATCGCTAGTGATATCGAACATGGCGATGAATAAATGCTCGGTGGAGACAAATTCATCCTTCATGCTCTCAGCGATTTTAAGCGAATATTCGATAACTTGAGCTAGGTCTGGATTCAGATATATCTGATATGATGGCGAGACCGTACTTTGTGATTCTGGAGATTCTATGGATTCGAGTACAGAGTCAGTCAGTATCATGGTATCTATCTCGAGTCTGTCTAAAATAGACACCACCATACTCTCTTCTGCCAAAAGTAGTGCTGCGAGTAAGTGCGTCGAAGACACGTGGTTTTGTCCACGCTCGATGGCGAGTTCATGAGCTTTTTTGATAGCTTCTCTGGCTTTGATTGTAAATTTATTGAGGGGTGGCATTGTTTGTTTCTTCTTTTACTTCATTAACTTTTTTAACTTCTTTACCTATTTGTACAATGGTGAAACCATCACCTGGGGAAACTTTCACAACCTCATGTTCACCCATAATGCCATTCACTATGTATGCTTCGTTTTCTTTCGGCTCAGATATAACTGTGTTTAAAATAACTTTATCTTCACCGAGCAGTAGTCCAGAACCGAGCAATTTGTTTTCAGTCTCTCCTTTCAGATAAACCGAGACACTCAAGTTCTGCACAGATTTCAAATCTTCAAGCAACTTCTTTTCTTCGTCGGTTAATGCTTCGGTGGCCTCTGCTGGTACTATGCGTTCGACGGTTTGCTTTACTATTTTAGTTATCGGGGTTGAGACTGATTTCGGTGCTTGATCCATGAGCGAAACCACAGTGATACCGGTCACTACAGAAGTTATAAAACTTACCAACAATGCGAGCAAAAGAAGTTGTGATTTGTTTAAATCCTTTATATCCATATGTACTATGCATTATAGCACGAAAGTCAAATTTTTTCTATTTGGAAACCATCTTCTGTCGGATTATTTTTTCAATC
>DATDUL010000054.1:0-2249 GCA_036517715.1 Minisyncoccota bacterium | reverse complement strand
CCCAGGCTGACAACTCCCGCATTAAACTTCTCCTTCCATGAATGGAAAAAACTGGGAACAAATGTAACATTTTTTATACCTCTTTTTAAGAGCTCTTTCTGTGCAATCAAATAGAAGCTGGCAATTCTTTGCTCAAAACTTTCGTCTAAGGTAACAGAAGTATCTTCTAATAAACTTCGGTTGTCTTTAAAAGCTTGTTCTAAGTCAGAAAGTACTTTTACTTTTTCTTCCTTAGAAATGCCTTTGCTCGTTCTGTGTAAAAAGGATTCTCTTGGGGATTTAATTAAATTTTTTAGAGTTTCATTCATTTTAAAATTGATTGAACCTTAAATCACCCTGGTAAGACAAACGTATATCAGTAACGCCGTATTTCATAACCATTAACCGGTCGGCACCCATGCCGAAAGCAAAGCCCTGGTATTTTGTTGGATCGATGCCACAGTTTCGAAGCACTTCAGGGTGTACCATACCAGCGCCCAGGACTTCCATCCACTTGCCATTGTGCTTTACATCAATCTCCGCGCCTGGTTCCACGAATGGAAAGAAACTTGGTCGGAAACGCACATCTGCATCAGCACCTAGGAATTTTTTAAAGAATTCTAAAAGCACGCCTTTCAAATGGGACATAGAAATATTCTCTCCAACCATCAAACCTTCGATCTGATAAAACTGCATTTCGTGGTGGGCATCGGTAGCTTCGTTACGGAAAACTTTACCGGGCACAACTATTGCAAACGGTGGCTTTCCTCCAGACTGAGCTAGAGACTCCATGAACCTAGTCTGGGTGTTGGATGTATGCGTGCGCAGAACGAAACCTGGTTTATCTTTTATGAAAAAAGTGTCCTGCATGTCACGAGCAGGATGGTCTGGTGGAAAGTTAAGCATATCAAAATTATACTTTTCACTTTCGAGTTCGGGACCTAGAGCAACGCCAAACCCAAGGCCTTGGAATATCGAAACAACCTCGTTTAAAATAATCGAGAGAGGATGCTCTTTACCTGCCTCGGCAGGCAGGCCTTTTTCATTTTCCTTGTCCATTTATTATAAAGGTTTGATTCTGAAGTTATTGCCACCATCGTGCATAATCTTTACAGTATGATCTGCGCCATCGTGATGAAAAGTGAGGATAGATTCACCGTCGGAATGAGCATTTCCAAACATGTCCTTGGCATTTGGAAGTTTAAATTTATTTGTATTTTGTAAGTAGTCAAAAGCAGCTTTAACAGAAGTATTCTCGTCTGCCTCTAAATAATGAACATTGAAATTATCATGAATTGTTGCCTGTTGCATAAAATTTATATATTAAATACTAATAAACACATTATACCAAACCTGCATCGACGGGGCTAACCTTGCGCCCATGGCGAGAAAGCACACATCCACCAGGACAAAAGGCCTTGCCTTCGCCTTTTTCTATACATTTAGGGCAAGCGATAAAATGCCTATGGCAGACAGGATTGGAACAATTCACATAGTTCTCTGAAGTTTCTCCGCATTCATCACATTTGCCGATAACTTCGTGTTTTGGATCGTCAGTGTAGAAACCCATAGCTACACGCCCGTCGAAGACGTACAGCTTTCCCTTGAAGTCTTCGTTGGGATATTTCTCCATATAAGTCACTATGCCATTCTCCAACTGATACACGTCGGTGAAACCTTGAGTGATCAGAAAACCTGAAGCCTTTTCGCAACGCACTCCCCCGGTGCACACTGTCAAAACAGTTTTATCTTTGAGATGTTTTATCTGCTCGACAACTTTTGGCAAATCCCGAAAGTTTTCCATCGCAGGTAAAATAGAATTTTCAAAATGACCGACTTTGAATTCGTATGCATTTCGCATATCTACTATGTAGAACTCTTTCCCTGTTTGTATCCATTCATGCAATTCTTCGGCTTTCAAGTGTTTACCGGTAACTTGGTTCGGGTCTATATCACATACACCTGCGCCATCCTCCAGGTGGAGAGATACTATTTCTTTGCGAGTTTTTACAGAGAGTTTTGGAAAAGCGTTTCCTGTGCCCACACTCCTTTTCCAGTTCATGGTTGCAAAACGTGTATCCTTACTCATTTCTTCAATATACTTTTCAGTGTTTTCTACTGTGCCTTCTGCGGTGCCATTGATCCCCTCACTAGCTACAATGATCCGTCCCTTTAGGTCCAGCCTCCCACACAGCTCCTTCTGCCTTGCCTTTTCAGCCTCCGGGTCAGTAATATGCACGTATTTGTAATACAGAATGATTTGATAGTCT
>DATDUL010000053.1:0-3296 GCA_036517715.1 Minisyncoccota bacterium | reverse complement strand
CAATACTTCGAGTACGCATAACAGGAAAACCATATTCAGATACGAAGTTTGCTGTGTTGCAAAAAAGTCTAACTCCTTGAAAAGCCATCTTGCGCCAAAATTCTGGAAACATGTAGTCGTAACAAACACCCACTCCTATTTTGTCCCCCTTCCATTCAAAAACAGTAGGCAGTGTAGTTCCAGGAGTAAAATTCTTTTTCTCTTCCATAAACAAGTGGGACTTCTGGTGGGATGCTATCAAACCGTCCGGTCCGACAACTACGGTGGTGTTGTATACCTTGTCTCCGTCAACTTCTGGTAGTCCGACTATTAGGCATGCGTCTTTTTCTTTAGCTATTTTTGTTAATTCAGTTACCAGAAAACCGTCAAGCTTTTCAGCGTGTTCGGTAAGTCTTTCCTTGGTTGCATCGGGGTAACCGGTCATTCCCATTTCAGGTAAAACAAAAAGGTCTCCAGGAACACCCCGGAGCAATTCTCTGATAGTATCTAAATTTTTTTCCTTATCTCCAATAACTGGAGAATACTGAACGTAACCTATTTTCATGACGAAAATATAACATAGCTGAGTTCATATGTTAATACTTTCCTGGTAAAAATTGGGTAAAACTTTTTGGCGACCTTGCTTCAGTAATTAACAATTTCGACTCTTTTGGCTTGCATATTCTAGTGAAAGTGTTATAAGTTAGAAAAATCTTGAACATTTAAAATCTAATATCATGATACAAGACAACAACTGTCTGCCAACACCGGGCAGGTGTTGTCAGCATGGCGTAAACATCTTGAATGGTTGCCCGAAATGTCTAGAAGATTCCAGAATTTCAGTTCCTTGGAGAATCATCGAGACCCTAGACGCACACGAATATTCAGATAAGTCAGCCGAACGAAACGGCCCGAGCTATAACTTCCAAGTACCAGCTTCAATGGACACGGAAGGTAGATTTTCTGGACAAGTCTTTTCTATTAACCAAGTACAAGGTCCCAGTGACCCTAGGCTTGATGAGGTTTTAAGTTTTCTCGGTAAACAATTCAACGAGAATGTCTTAAACCAAAAAGAAGACTTTAAAAGAAAGCTGTTGGGTAAAACCAGATACGGGGACGATCGTCCTGCGTATAGGTGTTTTTACTTAACCAATCCGAAAAACGAAATTATTGCTACTAGGGTTGCTGAACAAATCCCTTTGCTGAAAAAAGGGAGAGAACGCAGGAAGTCTGCTGCTTTTTACGCAATTTATATAGTTCTTGACCAAGCATATCGCGGAGGCAACAACATACCTGTAGAAATGTATATTGCCTCCCTCATAGATGCTGCTGAGAATTCATATAAAACCGGAAAGAAGGTTAAATACCTTGTTGCCGAATGTAGTTCTGCGACCGAAAGGTTGCAGAACAAAATCGGCCTAAAGCGTGTTTACCTTAGGAGCGGAGGGATTCTAAAGGAGCTGGAGTTTTACCAGCCACCGATGGAATTCGATTCTGTGACTGGGAGTCCAACCTCAGAAGAATCTGCAGAACATTTCATGCTCTACAAAACGAATGGAACACTGGTAACAAAGAAAAATGTTTACGACGCCGTATCAAGTTTGCTTAACATGTACAGAAGTAACCATCCCACGAAGTATTTCACGAGAGAGGAAGCTTTTCTTGCTCACGAAAAACTTTTTGAGGATAAATTGAATACTTTGAGACAGCAACTAGATGCATGCTCGGAAGTAATGTTACTATCTAAAGACGAAAGACCTTTAGGGGTAATCGAATTTGAGGCAGCAGATAGGGTGTACTAAAGAGTCCACCCTGGGGTTAGTATTTTTTTGTTTCTAATATAAAAATGACCTGTGACGGTAGAATCCGCGCAGGTCATTTTTTGTTTTGTTTTTATAAATTCACTTTCGGCCTATACTGAATCGCCTCTAGTATGTGTTTTGATAAAACTTCAGGTGCGCCTTCGAGGTCGGCAATGGTTCTGGCAATTTTAATGACTCGATGGTAGGCCCGAGCAGACAACCCCAGGGCTTCGGCGCTTTTGTCCAAAGTCTCACGCACATCTTTAGCGATCGGTATTATTTTTTCCAAATCTTTCACACCCATCTCACTGTTGGTTTGGATACCGCGTCCAGCATTTTTGAATCTATTTTTTTGAATGTCCCTCGCCCTCTCAACTCTGCTTTTTATCCGGTCACTTGTTTCTCCGGTTGGAGCTTCTCCTAATTTTTGATAATCAACATCCGCCACCGAAACCCACAAGTCGATGCGATCCATGATGGGGCCTGAAAGCTTACGCCGATACCGGTCCAAGTCTGATGGTTTACAAACGCATACCTTGGTCTTCGAACCAGTGTTGCCACACGGGCAAGGATTCATCGCTGCTACTAAAATAAAATTTGAAGGAAAAGTAGCCGAACCTCTTGCTCGCGAGATTGAAACAATATTATCTTCAAGTGGCTGACGCAAGGATTCGATCACCCGTTTATCAAATTCTGGAAACTCATCGAGAAACAAAACTCCCCTGTGTGCCAGTGTAACCTCGCCTGGTTTTGGGAAGGTTCCTCCGCCGATCATCGATACATACGAAGCTGTATGGTGCGGTGAGCGAAATGGTGGTTGCACAACCAGTTCCCCACGATTGGTACCAACAACAGAATGAATACCCGTTATCTCGAGTACTTCATTGGGCAGAAGATTCGGCAGTATTGCAGAGAAGGCTCGAGCCAGCATGGTTTTACCTGTTCCTGGTGGTCCATACATAGCGATGTTATGTCCTCCGGAAGCGGCGATCTCGAGTCCGCGTTTCGCTCCCTCTTGTCCACGAATGTCTGAGAAGTCTGCACCTTTACGAAGTGACGTGTAATTTATTTCTGTTTTGGGTTGAACCGGAATTCTCTTCCCCAATGATTCTGTCGGGGACCCGACCCTCTTAGGCATCGGGGCCAAATGTTCAATAACTTCTTTCAAGTTGCTTGCACCGTAGATACATACTTCGTCTACCAAGGCAGCCTCCTCGCTGTTCTCTTTGGGTAGGAATATTTCTTTGAAACCTTGCCGAGCAGCTTCTTCTACTAGCGGTAGCGCCCCTCGGATGCCTCGCAGGGTTCCGTCTAGTCCCAACTCACCCAAGAATATTTTTCCTTCTGATTCAAACTTCACGTCCCCGGCTGCGAGCATGTATGCGAGCGCTATCGGTAAATCAAAAGACGGACCCTCTTTTTTAAGGTCCGCCGGAGAAAGTGAAACAACTATTTTCTGGTTTTGCATTTTTGGAGATTTGTAACCAGAATTTTTTATAGCGCCCGACACGCGGT
>DATDUL010000052.1:0-4449 GCA_036517715.1 Minisyncoccota bacterium | reverse complement strand
GCATCATTGGGTGACTTGATTGATAAGGGTATAGACGTACATTTTGCGCATAAAAGCCTAGATATGGATACTCGTGGCGGTCGCCTAGCTGCGGATATTCAAGCAGTCATTGCATCAGATTATATCCGAAATCTGCGTGACGAAGCCAAGAAGGGGCTTTATGGACGCTTGAAGCAAGGAATCTATCCCTTTGGTGCGCCTATTGGTTATTTGAACAATGGCCGTGGTCAATTAAAGACAATTGATCCAATTTCTGGGCCACTAATTATGAAAACATTCCAATTATATGCAACTGGAAATTACACACTCCAAACGCTTACAGTTGTAATGGGTGGCTTTGGACTCAAAAACTCTAGAGGTCGAACGATCTGTCTATCATCTATGTCTGCAATATTAAACAACCCATTTTATGCAGGAGTTCTAAAAGTAAAAGGAAAAACCTTTCAAGGGGGGCATCAACCCTTGGTTTCTTCAAAGACATTTGCCGACGTTCAAAATATTCTGGAAGGAAAAACCAACGCAAAAATTGTTAAACATGACTTTGTTTTTCGAAAGCTAATTAAATGTGGTGAGTGTGGTTACTCGCTTATAGGAGAGTCTAGGAAGGGCCATGTTTATTACCGATGTCATTCAAAAGGGTGCCCTACAAAATCAATACGACAGGAAAAGATTGAAAAAGCAGTCTTAAGCACTCTCGACAAGATGCAATTCCTAGATACAGAAAGCCAGGTATTAATGGCGCTTCTTCATGAGGCTAAAGAGGGTTGGTCTGCCAACGAAAAAGGGGGTGAGGAGTCCATACAAATGCAACGAGGTATGATCTCCCAAAGACTATCGCGTTTAACCGATGCATACATTGATAATGCCATAGATAAGAATCAGTTTGAGCAGAAGAAGGAAGTTTTGCTGGTCGAACTTCAGGGGCTAAACCAGAAAGCGACTCAAATATCAGGGAGGAAAGAGGTTATTTTTAGTAAAGCCCAAAATTTCCTCGGACTCATAAAAAGCATTAAAAATTCGTATGTTTCAGGAATAGCAGAAGAAAAGAGGAAAATCATAAAAATCGTTACCTCGGACGCAACAATTCAGGCAAAAAAGATAATGGTTACAATGAAATCGCCCTTCCAAGAGATGGCAAATAGGCTAAATTCTTCATCATGTGAGCGTGGATGGAATCGGACCATCGACCTCTGTCTTATCAGGACAGCGTTCTACCACTGAACTACACGCTCAAATATATTTGAAACAGATTACTGAAAGCCGACGATTCTGTCGGCTCCCCGACTTTTGCGTCGGGGCTACACGCTCAAAATACAAAACTGGAGCAAATCTCCCGTCTGAAGAATATAACAAATAAAGCTATTATTCGCAAACAAACCCAACAAATGCAGGTTAAGCAATCTTAACTTCGAGCACCAAAACTTGCATAACAATGTTAACAACTGGAATGATGTAGGATCTATTTGTTTTCATAACTTTGAGTCCACTCTCTGACAGCAGTTTCTCTAAATCCGGCAAGAAGTAAAACTTTTCAAAATGGTATGACGCTGGGCACTTTAAACGCTTCAAAAAGAAATAGAACAATCTGTTCTTGGCTATGATGTCTACTAAATAGATAGAGCCGTTTTCTCGCAGAACTCTTTTCATTTCGTTAATAGATTCACTTGGGTTCGACATGTGGTGTAGCGTCATCGAGCTTATAACCACATCAAAATGTCTATCCGGAAACGGTATAGATTTGTTGTCGGTTGCAGTAAAGCTTCCTTGTGGTAACAAGGCTTTCGCTTTTTCTACTTCCCTTTCATTTATGTCTATGCCGTACACCTTCAAGTTCTTTTGCTTATTTTTAGAAAGTAAAACTGAAAGGAAACTTCCGTCTTCGCAAGAAGTATCCAACACCGAAGCATTTGCTGGTATTCGTAATTTACTTATTATGGCTTTATGCCTCATGTTTCGAAAAAATAATTTCATGAATCAAATCTATCATAATTTATTATTAAAACAAAAAACCACCCAGTTAAGGGTGGTTTTTTGACTAGATTACAGAGATTAGTATTCTCGGCGTCCTCCTCCGAAACTTCCGCCTCCTTGTCTTGGTGGTCGAGCTTCCATTGGACGAGCGATGTTTACGGTGAGCTTTCTGCCATCAAAGTCTTGGTCGTGGAACATAGAGATAGCTTTTTCTGCTTCCTCTTCTGATGCCATTTCAACGAAACCAAAACCTTTAGAGCGACCGGACATTTTGTCCATGATAATCACAGCAGATGTAACTGATCCTGCTTGTGCGAAGTGTGCACGTAGTGCATCTTCGGTAGTTGAGTAAGGGAGTCCCCCTACGTATAGCTTTGTAGCCATTAAAAACTTTCTCCCGTTTTTACAAAAAACCGGGCAAAACATACTTTATAATGTCCCGTTCGACGGGACGTAGAAAACGAAACGCAAAAAGCTCTCCGAAACCTACTTTCCTAAGTATGACACATAATCAAAGTAAAGGCAATGCTAGTCTTCGTCTTCTTCCCCTACCACACCAGAAAGCAAATCAGAGATTATCGGCTGGATTTCTCCTTCCATGATTTTCGGCAAATTGTGCCAAGATTTCTTGATCCGGTGATCGGTAATTCTGTCTTGAGGAAAGTTGTAGGTGCGGATTTTCTCACTCCGGTCCCCGCTACCGATTTGGTTTTTTCGTTCGCCGGAATACTTCCTGGCTTCTTCTTCTTCTTTCTTTTGCTGTAATTTGGCGAGCAGTATGGCCATGGCCTTTTCTCGGTTGGCTAACTGACTGCGTTCATTGGTAGAACGCACATCGAGTCCTGTCGGTACGTGGATTATGCGAACTGCGGTTTCAACCTTGTTTACATTCTGACCACCCTTACCACCGGAGCGCGAATATTCCATTTCGAACTCTGCTGGATTAACTTCAAAGTTCACTTTCTTTTTGATTGGAAGGACTGCCACAGACGCGGTGGAAGTATGCACTCTGCCGTTTTTCTCGGTAGCTGGTACTCGCTGGACTCTGTGCACTCCGGTTTCATTCATGAGCGACTTGTACACATCGGTTCCTTTGATTTCAAAAGATGCTTCTTTGTACCCGCCGATATCATTCTTTGATTCGTAGTTTACTTTCCATTGCCAACGCATTATTTCCGCATACCGCTCATACATATGAGCGAGCTCCCAAGCAAAAAGTGCAGCTTCGTCGCCTCCTGCGCCAGCTCTGACCTCGAGCACTATTTCATTTGGAAATTCATCTTCCTCCCGTTCTTTAGCTAGGATGTCCTCGACTTGAGCTTCGATGTTGCTCCTTTCTTGTTGGATAGTTTTTAGTTCTTCCCCGGCTAAGTCATGCAGACTATCGTCACTCTCGAGCATTTGCCTTACTTCGGCTTCTTGCCGATTCAAACGCTCCAACATTTCTGCTAGATAGCTTGTTTGGTGATTTTTTTTGAGTTCTTCTAAATTCATTACTGCTTTTTAGCAGCTGCCATGCGCTTCTTGAATTTGTCTACACGTCCAGCGGTGTCAAGAATTTTTTCGTTACCGGTGTAGAAAGGATGACACTGACTGCAGATTTCAACTCGGATCTCATCTAGAGTAGAACCGATAGAAAAAACCGCTCCGCAGGCGCAGATAGCTTGTGCTTTATTGCTGTATTTTGGGTGGATACCTTTTTTCATGATTTTTCTAGATTAACACATTTCTAACTTTGAAGCAAATCTATGTCGTCTTGAATCTTATTTTTCAGTTTTTGGACACTTTTACTGTAGGAACACGATGATCCGCCGGACCCGTAGTACTTGCAGGCGGCTCTGTTCTGGGCGCTGACACTGTCGCCAACAGCACCCAGGTCTGTAAGGTACATACCAGACGCCATAAAGGCATCTTTCGGCGACCACGGATTGGCAAAATGGCCCAAAGCGCTTTCTAGTCTCTTTTCAAATATTTTCCAAGTCGAAGGAATGAACTGTGCAGGACCCATGGCTCCACCCCAGCCGGCAACTCCGGCTATTGGACAAGACACAGCTGTTTTAAAAGCGTTGAACCCGAGTTTACTAGTGATTTCTAGGAATGGTCCGACATCTCGACTCGGTTTCATAACATTCGAGAAAGGTCTACCTGTGTTTTTACCCACTCCAGCTCCGGTATCGGTATTCGTCAGATAACATTGACCCACATTTGATCCCAAATTACTTTCTTGGGTAAGGATAGCTAGCAGAAATGCCGGATCTACGCCTGTTATTTTATTAACTTGGTTAGCGTACTCGAGTGCTGTACCGAATTCAATCTTGGTCGATATACCGGCTAGGTTAAACAATGCACTACGAATCCTGTCGGCTTGAACTTTTTTTGCTGCAGCTAGTTTCTTGTACTCGGCTTCTTTGTTTTTAGAAATAGATAATAATTTCTTCTTCTCTGCCTCAGCTTGAGCTACTTTTTTCTGAGTACTTT
>DATDUL010000051.1:0-5283 GCA_036517715.1 Minisyncoccota bacterium | reverse complement strand
TTCCTTTGTTTAGAGAGTTTGGTAATCACAGCCATAACCTCTTCGTCAGTTAGGAATTCGTCAGGTTTTCTGCCTTTGGCCATAACTTCGGTCATAAAAGCAGCAACCATGTTGCGCAGGGCTTTCAGTAGCACTTCGTTTTTGGTCATCATGGCTTCTTTTATCCCAGATTTTATTTCTTGATGTAGCATACGTACATTATATGCTAAAATACCAGTATGAGCAAAATCATATTTTTTGATACCGAAACTACTGGAAACACCGAAAAAGACTATTTATGTCAAATAGCTTACAAGTCCCCCGACGAGCAGTTTGTGGGTTTGTATAAACCCCCTTTCAAGATACCCCCTGAGGCCTCCGCTGTGCATCACATTTCCAACAAGATGCTAGATGGCAAGCCTTCATTCCAAGAAAGCCCTGACAGTAAGAAAATAAAAACCTTGTTTGAAGACACCAACTCCGTCGTCGTGGCCCACAATGCGCCTTTTGACCTAATGATTATAAAAAAAGAAAACATCATTCCAGCGAATTTCATCTGCACTCTACGCGTAGCTCGCCATCTAGACCCAGAAGAAAAAATAGAACGCTACAATCTGCAATACTTGCGCTACCTGCTCGAAATCGAAGTAGAGGCTCAGGCGCACGACGCCCTGGGTGATGTATTAGTACTAGAACAACTCTTTGAGCGGTTAAAGAAGAAAATCATGGAACACGACAGCCTGTCCGAACATCAGGCCATAGATGAAATGATTAAAATTTCTTCTCATCCTTCACTTTTCAAAAAATTTAAATTCGGTAAACACAACGGTAAATTCATAGAAGAAGTCGCTCGGGTTGACCGTGGCTACCTGGAATGGCTACTGGCTCAAAAGCTCGATGGAGACGAAATAGACGAAGACTGGATTTATACTTTGAAACACTATTTGGGCAAATAAAAAGTAGGCCCCGGGGCCTACTTAATTTGTGAAAAAAATAAATTCAATTCAGTGGGTTTTTTTGACCTCATTTATAATTACCAAAGCCACGATAATTCCCAAGGTCCAAAGAACCAACTTGGCTGGCAAAAAAAGAAATGCCACGCCGATCGCAAACAAAATTGCGATAATGAGATACTTCACATTTTCATTCATGCTATAAACAACTGTCGAAGGCGACAGCGCCTTTGGGTGATTAGAAAAGAACAATAGTTATAGTTAACAACATTTATGTAAAAGTGTCAAGCACTACAATTTATCATTAACCTGCTAAAATATAAGGCATGGAAATCGTAACTCAAATTTTAATTTTTGTTGCCGTGGTTTTCGGCATAGGCATATACTTTATGTATGTGTTTTTTGGCAAGAATCGTAAGAATACAAACAGTGATAAAGATCAGTCTTTCTTGCTACTACAACAACAAATGGCCGAACTGGCAAAGACGCTTAATTCGAGTCTTACAGAATCCCGCCGGGATATGCAGGACGTGGTGCGGGCTCAATTCTCTGATTCTCAGAAATTAATAAAAGATATCAACGAACAAGTGAGCCGTAGCCTGCTAGACGTAACCCGCGAACAGACCAAGACCAACGAAGCTACCAGAGAATTCATAAACATCGCAGACAAGCTCTCCAACTTGGAGAAGACTCTGAAGCATCAGAAACAACGGGGCAACTGGGGTGAAGCATCACTAGAATTAATACTTTCGAACACTTTGGCTCCTGGACAGTACAAGATGCAACATGAGTTCAAGAACAAGGAAACAGTAGACGCAATCATCATCACCAAAGAAGGTATCATCCCGATAGATGCGAAATTCTCGCTCGACAATTACGACCGTGTAGTGCACGCCATAGATGACAGGCAACGCGAAGAGTTAGAAAAAGAATTCAAAAATGATTTAAAGAAACGTATTGATGAAACCTCAAAGTACGTCAGGCCCGAAGAAGGCACACTTCCCTTTGCTTTTATGTATATTCCAGCAGAAGCTATCTACTATGATTTACTGGTAAATGAAGTTGGTTCAATCAAAGTAAACACCAGAAATCTCATTGACTATGCGTACAATGAAAAGAAAGTAATTGTAGTCTCCCCGACCACCTTCATGGCTTATCTACAGTCCGTACTGTATGGATTCAAAGCATTCAAGATCGAGGAATCTGCAAAAGACATCATCAAGAAAGTTGAGGACTTGGGCAAACACCTAAAGGCCTATGAGGATTATCACAACAAGCTCGGCAATGCATTGAACACAGTATCGAACCACTACAACGCATCCAACAAAGAGCTCAAGAAAATAGACAAAGATGTCCTCCGCATCGCTGGCGCAAGTCCAGAACTAAATTTACTAGAAGTAGTAAAACCTGAAATAGAATAAAACTAGCTCAACTCCCGAGAGCCTTCTTTCTTTTTCATCCCACCAATTGGCAATGCCACAGTAAAGGTAGTACCTTCGTTTTCTTCCGACTCGAAAGAAATACTGCCACCTGATTCTTCTACTATTGATTTTATGATATAAAGTCCGAGCCCTGTACCCTCTACGTCTTGGCCTTTGACATTGTCTGCTCGGAAAAGCTTGGTAAATATCTTTTCTTGTTGGGATTTTGGTATACCAATTCCGTTATCAGAAACTTTTATTAAAATGAAGTCTTCTTTCTTTATCACTGCTATCTTCACTGCACCTTTATCGTGGGTGTATTTGACCGCGTTGGAAAGTAGGTTTTGAAAAATCATATGCAATAGTTTCGGGTCGGCATCGATTTCTAAAGGACGTTGATCAGGAAAATCCGTTTCGATTTTTATTTTCTTTTTCTTGATTTCTTGTTTTTGTTCATCGATAGCCAGAAAAGCTGCGGATACTATGTCTACTTTTTCTGGATTTACTGAAAAAGTGCCTAGTTCCAATCTGGACACATTCAACAAGTCATTAACCAAGTCTATCATTCGTTGATTGCCGGCATAAATCTCTTTCACATATTCTTTCTGCATTTTACTTAATTTACCAGCGTCACCAGCTAGTAACATCTCGGCGTACCAGTTCACAGACGAGAGCGGTGTTCGGAGCTGGTGTGAAGCCAGAGACACGAATTCAGTTTTTTCTTTGTCCACCGCTTTTTCTTCGGTAATATCTCGGAACACTTCTACTGCACCGATGATCTGACCTTCTACAATGATGGGTGAAATCGTTATCGCCACCGGGAAGGTGGTGCCGTCTTTCCTGCTGTAATGCATATTAGAAGTTATGCTTGTTTTTGCAGTATTAGTCGAAAGAGAACGGAGTATTTTATAAATAGGCCTGTCTTGCTTTTCAATTTCTCTACCCTCTTCGTCAAACATTTGAACCAAATTAACAAAAAGTTTACCCTGCACTTCTTCTTCACGCCAACCCAGCAAATCCTCGAAGGCTCTATTTACAAACACAATGTTACCGTCTTTACCTGTAGCTACTAGACCCTCACCAATTGAGAGCAACATGGCCTCGTCTTTTGCTTTTGCCTGACGAAGACCCTTGGTAACTTCACTAGCATAGCCGACCGTCCTCTCTCGAAGAGAAGAAAAAGCATAAACTATGAGTAATACAAGCACACTCACCACCACACCCAAAAGAGCAATAGCTAAAGGTATAAAACTAGTAAAAAAGTGAGAATCAAAATTCGAATCTGCGAGTTGCTTGTTGACATAGGAAGCATAACTTAGCGCAAACAAAACCCCAGAGAAAATAACTGCCAGGAGAAAAAGCTTTTTACCTAAAGCTTCTCGCGTTTCGTAACGAGAACGTAGAATCAAAAAAGCTGCTAATGAGAATACAGTGCTCAAAACAGCTGTATATGGATGTACCCCTTGATAAAAGTAGTAGTCCAAAATACCTGTATTTTTAAACAGAAAACCAATGGTATAGAGTGCCGAGAACAAGAAAGACAATCCGGTTGCAAACTCTACAAAGTAAAACTTTCGAAAAATACTTCTAGGTGACAACAGGAGTACCATTCCTACAAGTATGAGTACAGACTTTTCGTACAAAGACAAAGGACCACCCAAAAGGTCAACCAGCTTGTTGAAGCCATCAAAGTAGCGCAGAGTCAACGACCCTGAAATAACAGTCACCAACGTAACCAGTCCCAAGAGCTTGGTTAAATTACCCCGCCATTTTTCCTTGGCGACAATACCAACACCAAGGAAAAGAAATAGTATTGCGGTAAATATACTCATTAGCGAGTAACGCTAATCACAGCAGACTGTTCAGGATCACAAGCACCAACGGTTAGACGACCATTTGCATCTTTGTTAATGTAGTAATCAGTATTGGTAGCCACACCGGTCTTCGGATCGGTCGGAATTCCAACTATATAAGTAGGCACTAGGTCAGTAGACAAATCAATACCAGCAGCAACTGTAGTTGTAGCAGTACAAGTTGAATCCAATCCTGAAGCTGCAGTTCCTAATACCTGAGAACTACCAGTGACTGCATCGATAGCGGTTGGTAAGTTGCCGTCGTTGTCGATAGCGTATTGATAAACTGCGTTTAATATTGTGTTCACATCACTCCTGCGTTGTGCATTCCTAGTATCGCCCAATTGTTTACCTGGGTTTAAAGCCACGATAACTATTCCGGCCAATATTCCAATAGCGGCTACCACCAACAAAACTTCAAGCAATGTAAAACCTTTTTTATTTTTATAATTCGTATTCATGTTTGTAATTTATTTGTTAATTTTTAAATAATAAAGTTTCCGGCTCAGAAGTCGGCAACTTCCTGCCACGACGTGACATTAATCATGGGACTAATGGCGTCGATCTCAACCTCTACTTTTCTTATTATTGTACCAGCACTACCCGAAGATGCAACATTTCTACTCTCACCACCTTTGTTTGTGACGACAAAACTGCAACTAGCGGGGCTCAGAGTCAGATTACCATTTCCAACAAAACCATTATTTTCCCTTATGGTTTCAAGTGCTTCTTCGGCACACGCGTGCGCCGCCGCCAGTGCTTGCCTGCTTTGATACATAGAAATACTTGTCTTACTGCTACCTATGCCGAGTACTAAAATAACCACCACCAGTGATATACAGACACTGCCGAAAACGATAACACCGATTAATGTTACGAATCCTTTTGGTTTGAATTTTTTATATATATTTACCATTTTAATCACCTCGCAAACTTATGCTGGTACTCCAGGTTTTGCTAAAGTCGTATTCATTCCTGCCTTGCGGATTCAAATATGATATTATAAATGATACCCGAATTATTCCCGGAGTCGCAGGCCAGGACAAATTTTCGAAACTCAAACTAGATACTGCGACA
>DATDUL010000050.1:0-3998 GCA_036517715.1 Minisyncoccota bacterium | reverse complement strand
ATACATGGACTCATCAAATCCGGGAAGCCACACATCGATGCAGAGCTAACAAAACAGATCAGAGACATCACCGGTATTCCACTCGTGCTTCATGGTGGTTCAGGGCTCCGAGACGAGGACTTTACCAATGCCATAAAAGCTGGAGTACAAATAGTTCATATCAACAGCGAAATCCGTTTAGCCTTGCGCGAAGCCATAGAGAAATCCCTCAAAGAAATGCCTGAAGAAATAAATCCTTCAAAAATCCTCCAACCTGCAGTAGATGCAATAGAGAAAGTGGTGGAAGACAGGTTAAAGCTTTTTAACATGATGCAATAATTTCTTATGAAAGATAATTTAGACCAGACAGTAAATACTTACCAGGAAAATTTTCACAAATACGCAGAAAGGACTGTGGCGGAGGTGAGTGGTGAATTTAAAGTATGGGAAGATGAATTTTCCTCAAAACTTCCGCCAGGTGGTTCTATTTTTGAAATCGGTTCAGCTACTGGCAGAGATGCCCGGTACCTCAAGTCAAAAGGTTTCAGAGTCTTTTGTACAGATGTAATTCCCCAGGCTCTAGAAGATTTACAAAAAGAAGGTTTTGAAACAAGCGAATTTAATTTTAAAGATAAACCGAAAGATGAATGGAAAAATAGCTTTGATGGATTTTTTGCTAATGCGGTTTTACTTCACGCTAGTCAAGAAGAGTTTGAAAAAAGCTTAGAGAATATTTATGGAATATTAAAAGAGGGTGGAGTGGTAGCTTTCTCTCTCAAAACTGGTCAAGGCGAGGAGGTTTCAACAGCAAAAATGGATGCACCAAGATTTTTCAAATATTACCAAAAAGACGAATTAGAGAAGATTTTGCAAAAATATCCTTACGAAATTTTAACACTTGATGAAGCTGACGAAGGTAAGTGGTTACATGTAATTTTAAAGAAAAAATAATAATGAAAGACGAAATTAAGAAATTTTTTAAGGGGGAATTGGATGACAGTGAAGAAACGCTGGTGAAATACTCGCACGATGCGAGTGTTTTCGAGGTGAAGCCTCAGATGGTACTTTTTCCAAAAGACTCGGAGGATGTACAAAATTTGGTTAAATGGGTAAGTGCTAATAAAGAAAAGTATCCTCATCTTGCCATAACAGCCCGTTGCGCGGGTACCGACATGTCTGGTGGATCTATAGGCGAATCCATAATTCTTGATTTCACAAAATACATGAATAAGCTGGTGGCCGAGCCGCAAAAGGTAAAAAATTCTTCCGCCTTTACCCTTCCCGGAGTACCGGGTGGGTCCTACGCCGATCAGAATTCTTTACCAAGTTCGGCTACAATCACAGTTGAGCCCGGCATGTTTTACCGGGATTTTGAAAAAATTACCAAAGAACATGGAATGATATTGCCTTGCTATACGGCTTCGAAAAATTTAAATGCCATGGGTGGCATGTTTGGCAACAATTCTGCTGGAGAGCGTACATTGCGTTTCGGCAAGACAGAGGAATACATAGCCGAAGCAAAAGTAATATTTACCGATGGCAACGAGTACACAGTCAAACCACTTTCTAGGAAAGAACTAGAAGCAAAAATATCTCAGAACGATTTCGAAGGCGAGGTGTACAAAAAAGTACTTAACCTGATAATAGAAAATGCAGAGGATTTGAAAAATGCTAAACCGAAAGTTCATAAAAACTCAGCGGGTTATACCCTGTGGAACGTTGTTGATTTTGATGGTGTTCGTAGCGAAGCGGAATATTTTGATTTGAATAGGCTCCTGGTTGGGTCGCAGGGAACGCTCGGCATTGTTACCCAAATCACTTTTAAACTTATTGAAGACCCAAAATATCGTAAACTACTTGTATTGTTCATGCGGGACATGAATTTACTTCCGAGTTTGGTAAATAAAATTTTGGTACACAATCCTGAAACCATAGAAACATACGATGACAAGACTTTTTTCTTGGTGCTTAAATACATCAAGGATTTTACAAAGCTCTTGGGTGTCGGCAACTTGATAAAACTTATGTTTAGTTTTGGGCCAGAGGCGATGATGACACTTCGGCACGGTTTCCCAAAGCTGATAATTCTGGTTGAGTTTGCAGGCAGTAACCAGGCAGAGGTAGATTTGGAGGCCCAGAAGACCTTGGAGAGTTTGAGAATGTACAAAAAAATAGGATTACATTTGACTCGAAGTGAGTTTGAAGCAAAAAAGTATTGGACCATCAGACACGAAGCTTTCAACTTGATTCGTTATCATTTAAAGAAAGTAAAATCGAAACCCTTCATCGACGACGTGGTAGTGCGTCCAGAACATTTACCAGAATTCATGCCAGAGTTGTACAAAATACTCGCTGAGTACAAAGACGAGATGACTTTTGCTGTCGGCGGTCATGCTGGGGATGGCAATTTGCACATCTATACCTTGGTTGATCCCGCTGACCCGAATTTAAAACAGATGGTACTCGACGTATCGGACAAGGTTTATACTTTGGTAACCAGACTCGGGGGTTCTATTACCGCCGAACACAACGACGGACTTATCCGTACCCCATATTTGGGTAAGATGTTTAACCCGAAAGTAATCAATATTTTCAAGGATACAAAGGGGATATTTGATTTCAAACACATATTTAATCCTGGTAAAAAAGTCCCCGAAGACAACTACGGCCCTGGAACCCGGGAGTATTTAATAGCCCATATCCCGTCCAACAAGTAGCAAATATTTGCTTTATAAAGTTTTTTGTATATAATAGCCCTTATGTTTTCAATCACAGCAAAAACAAGAGATTTGAGCGCCGACCTCGAGAAGATGAGGTCCAATGATGAGATGCCGTCCGTATACTACGGATCCGGTGTTGCGTCTACATCCATTTCTGTACCTAAAATCGCTTTCCAGAAAATCTGGAGAGACGCTGGTGAATCAACTCCGATCGAACTTGTAGTTGATGGCAAGAAAGTGAATGTACTAATCCACGATGTATCTATGCATCCAGTTACAAATGAACCGATACACGTAGACTTTTTGGTAGTTGATATGAGTAAGAAAATTTCTGTATTCGTTCCACTAGAATTCGTTGGTGTTGCTCCTGCAGTAAAGAGTGGTTTGGGTATTTTGGTTAAAGTTTTACACGAAATCGAAATCGAAGCATTACCAAAAGATTTGCCACACAACATCGAAGTTGATATCTCAACTCTCGTGGACGCAGAAAGCCAAATCGCAGTATCAGACTTGAAAATGCCAACCGGGGTGACTGCTATCGCCAAAGCTTCTGAAGTTGTAGCTGCTATCGCTCTCCAGAAAGAAGAAAAAGAAGAAGAATCTGCCCCTGTAGACTTGTCTGCAATCGAAGTAGAAAAGAAGGGTAAGAAAGAAGAAGAAGCCCCTGCTTCCGAATAAGTTTCCAAAATCTCTCTAAAAATGTTAAAATGAAAACTATGGCGTACAGAAAACCCATAGTTTTTATTTTGCTGTTTTGCGTTTTATTCTTCGGTAGGACTTCCGTGATACATGGCGCTATTGATTGTTTGACCCTTTCTACTAATTCTCCCCAAGCAGACAAGGATTTTTGCCGGAATGAACTTGTTAACATAGAAAGACAACTCGAAGAACTACTAAACAAACAAAAGGCACAACAGAAGGACACCAGCACTCTAAAAGGTGCTGTGGACAGTCTAAACGCAGAAATTAAAACCCTACAAACCAAGGTGAAAGCCAGGTCTTTGGCTATTGCTAGCCTCAAAGTTTCAATCAATGAAAAATCTTCCAAGATAGCGACCCTAGAAGAAAAAATAGATAAACAACACGAATCTATAGCTCAGCTACTCCGCAATACCAATGATTTCGATAATGAAAATTTAGTCCACTTATTGCTTTCGGATAACAGTATCTCTGATTTCTATTCAGATTTAGAATCCTATGCGTCTATCAAAGAGTCAGTGAAGCGTTCCGTCGATCAAATCAGAGGTGTAAAGACTGAAACTGAAGAAGAAAAGAAACAATTAGAAGAAAAAAGGAATG
>DATDUL010000049.1:0-4267 GCA_036517715.1 Minisyncoccota bacterium | reverse complement strand
TATTTAAAATATTGTATACTAATATAAGTCGCAAGACTGAATCTAATAATGCAATTTAAGGTTCCACAATTCTTGGATATTGAGGATAAACTTTTTGGGCCTTTTACTTTCAGCGAGTTCGTATACTTGGCTGGAGGAGCGGGTCTTTGTTATGTGTTATACGAAGCCTTGGGTTTGTTACTTGGTTTTATACCTATACTAGCAGTGGCTGCACTTGCGGTGGCTTTGGTGTTTTACAAACCAAACGACAAACCGCTGGTCAACATGATAGAAGCTGGTATCAAATACGCAGCTCAAAGCAAGTTATACATTTGGAAAAGAAAGACTGTAAAAAAATCTCAAGGACAGGCAACCTTAGCCAACAACAATGGTATGGTAAAAATTAGTGGGGAACATACTGTTAAATTAACCGGTGGCAAGCTCAGGGATTTGGCTTGGAGTTTGGATATTTTAGATACAAAAAACAACCCAGGACAGTCGTTTGGGCGAGAAGAAAACACGAATGGCAATTAACGCAAGATCAACTCAAGAGTTTATACCTATCAAAGAAGTCCGTGACGGCGTCGTTGTTTTAAAAGACGGCGGTCTTCGAGCTATCATCTTGGCAAACTCAATCAACCTTTCTTTAAAATCTGAAGACGAGCAGAAAGCCACAATCATGCAATTTCAATCACTTTTAAATACTTTGGATTTCCCGATCCAGATATCCATCCAATCTCGTCGACTAGACATCCGCCCATATTTGCTTTTACTCGAGAACAGGATGAAGGTTCAGACCGAGCCACTGCTCAAACTCCAAACCAAAGAATACATGGAGTTCATCAGGAATTTTACCGACACCGTCAGTATCATGACCAAAAACTTTTTTATTGTTGTACCTTTTACTCAAACAGCACTGCCAAAGAGTGGAGGGAGTGATTTGTTTAGCTTTTTTTCTAAAAAAACAAAGAATGAATTAGCGAAAGTGGCAGAAATGGATTTCGAAGAAAAGCGATCTCAACTCGAACAAAGGGTAGGGGTAGTGGAACAAGGTTTGGCGAGTTGTGGTATCAAGTCTGTCCAACTAGGTAGCGAAGAAGTAGTAGAAGCATTTTATAAAGTTTTTAATCCGGGTGAATCCCAAGGGAAAATTGACCTTGGCGAGAATAATAAATAAAGTAGATTATGGGAATTTTTGACACAATTTTAGGTAATAAGAAAGAAGAGATTAGTACAACTAATGCTTCTATTATGCCTGTTTTACCTGAAGAGATCTATGAGTCAGCCACCCTGGAGTTACAAGACGTCATCGCACCTTCAGCGCTTAAAATCGAACCGAAATCCATAAACCTGGGGGAGAAGATTGCCCGTACTTTTTTCATCATATCTTATCCCAGGTTTCTATCTGACAACTGGTTCTCACCAATAGTGAACCTGGATAAAGTGTTTGATGTAGCTATTTTCGTACACCCTATCGACACTTCACTGGCCTTGCGCCAATTCCAAAAGAAAGTAGCCGAAGTACAAAGTCAGATAAACGTGCGCGAGTCTCGTGGAGTAGTGCGTGACCCAATGCTCGATACTGCCTACCAAGACTTGGAGTCTCTACGTGACAACCTAATCCAAGCCCAAGAAAAGCTGTTTGATGTTGGAATCTACATCACCATATACGCCGACAACGAACTTGAGCTTTATAAAATCGAAAACGAAATCAAATCCATCCTAGAATCAAAACTGGTATATATAAAGCCGGCACTGTTTCAACAAGAGGACGGTTTCAAGAGTGTTATTCCTATCGGTACTGACTTTTTGAATATCAACCAGAAACTAAACTCCGAACCTCTTTCGAGTGTTTTCCCATTCGTTTCTTTCGACTTAACATCTGACAGAGGTATTCTATACGGTATCAATCGCCATAACTCGTCTCTGGTGATCTTTGATCGTTTCTCTTTGGAGAACTACAACTCAGTTACTTTCGCTAAATCTGGTTCCGGTAAAAGTTATGCCACCAAGCTCGAGATACTACGTTCATTGATGTTTGATGTTGATGTTATCGTTATCGACCCGGAAAGGGAATACGAATTCCTCTCAGAAGCAGTGGGTGGCAGGTATTTCAACATTTCACTTTCATCTGATCACCACATCAACCCTTTCGATTTACCAATACCCAGAGAAGATGAAACCCCTGAAGACGTACTGCGTTCAAACATCATCAATCTGGTTGGGTTGTTTAGACTAATGCTCGGAGGACTAACCCCAGAAGAAGATGCTTTGGTTGACCGGGCAATTTCTGAAACTTATGCTATCAAAGACATCACCCCTAACTCTGACTTTGCCAACATTGAACCACCACTGCTGTCAGACTTTGAAATGGTGCTCTCTGGTATGGAGGGTTCTGAATCAGTAGTACAGCGTCTGGTCAAATATACTCGTGGATCTTGGTCTACTTTCATCAATAGACCTTCAAATGTCGACATCAACAAGAAATTTGTGGTCTTTTCGGTGCGAGATATGGAAGACGAATTAAAACCTATCGCCATGTACATCGTAACCCACTATATCTGGAACACTATTAGAAAAAACCTAAAGAAACGTCTGTTGGTGGTGGATGAGGCTTGGTGGATGATGAAATCAGAAGACACCGCATCGTTTCTGTACTCACTAGCAAAAAGAGGGCGTAAATATTACTTGGGTCTGGCCACTATTACCCAGGACGCTGCAGACTTTATGAAGTCACCTTATGGAGTACCTATTATTACCAACTCTTCAATTCAAATACTGCTGAAACAATCTCCTAGTACAATTGAAATTCTGCAAAAGACATTTAACCTAACCGACGAAGAAAAATACTTACTTTTGGAGTCTGGTGTAGGTGAGGGGATATTCTTTGCTGGCTTAAAACACGTTGCCATTAAGATAGTAGCGTCTTACACCGAAGACCAGATCATCACTTCAGACCCTTCGCAGATATTATCAATCAAAAAATCGAAAGACGACCTGGAAGCCCTCTCTGGTAAAGCTTAAAAGTGATATAATAATTGAGAGTATGTTAAAGTCACATTTTTTCTTAAAAACAATTCTTGCTGTAGCTTTTTTGTCTCTCGTTTTCTTTCTGCCTTTTTCTACTACACTAGCTCAAGTACAAGAAACTGATGTTTCAATCGGAGTGAAGCCAACTTACCCGAAACCAGGGGAGAGTGTGGTTGTGACCCTAAACAGTTTTACCGTCAAACTAGACAAAGCTTTTATTGTTTGGTCTGTGAACGGTGTCGAGCGCGCCAATGGGGTGGGAAAGAAAAGCTTTTCTTTTAATCTAGACCCCTTCAGTGCAAAAACACAAGTTTCTGCTTCTGTATCAAACGTAGCTGGTGATACTATCACTAAAAATATTTTCATAAATTCAGTGGACGTGGATGTCCTCTGGGAAGCAGTGGATTCATACGTTCCACCTTTCTATCGTGGTAAAGCGCTTGGTGTCCGCGAAGGTAATTTTAAAATTGTGGTTATTCCAAATATCATTTCCTCTCGTGGAAAACTAAGCCCAGGCAATCTTTCTTATAACTGGAAAAAGGATGGGGATGTTCAGGTTTCAGTCTCTGGTTTTGGTAAAGATTCCTTTATTTACAAAAATAGTTACTTAGACGAAAGCAACGAAATACAGGTTGAGGTATCTGACGTTGAAAGTAAAACCAAGACAGGTACCAAGATCATTGTACCAACCTTGTCTAAACCGGAAATATTTTTCTATCGCAGAGACGCGAAACTCGGATTAGCCCTTGAGAAAACCATTGTGGACGGCTACTCCTTAGGAGAAACTTCTGAAACCATAGTTGCAGTACCATACTTCTTCTCACCCAAAAACCTGAGTTCACAGATCCTTAGTTTTGACTGGTCATCCGGAGGAGAAAATATTCGACCAAACCGAAACAGAAACGAGATAACAGTAGTTGCACCAAAAGGCGTCGAAGGTGGCACCGAGCTAAAAGTGATGATTGAAAACAAGGGTAGTTTGTTTCAAACTTTAGAGAAAAAATTAAATGTTACATTTTAAAATAAAAAAAATAATTAGCCTGTTTTTGTTGGTTTTTATGTTTTTTGCTTTTTCTTTCTCTTTGGTTGGAGCTCAAGACCCTGACCCTAACCTAGGGACATCTACCTTGGACTGGACTGCGACCGACAACGGGGGAGCTGATGCCCAAACAGGGGGTTCACCTGTGGTAACAGTTGACCCGACCACCCTCACCAACACACAAGGAAATCAAAGCGGGGATATTGATACTCCAGGAAC
>DATDUL010000048.1:0-4082 GCA_036517715.1 Minisyncoccota bacterium | reverse complement strand
ACCACACAGAGTGGTGCCATGGCTGTACCCGTACAGTCCAGTCTTATCTTTACAATCATGCTACCAGCGCGACTCGAAGGCAGTGGTATGAAATCAATAGTAGAAACCGAAGCTCGTAAATACATACCAGTGCCGATGGATGAAGTCAGCCTAGATTACTTTGTCCTACCTCACAAAGAGCTTTCTTTCGAAGAAGCCAACAATCCAGACCGGGTAGAAATAGGAGAAAAGACCGAAGTTCTGGCAGTGGCTATCCAAAACGAAGCGGTAGAGAAATTGCGTACTTTGGTAACATCTTCAAAACTAGATGTTTCATTTTTTGAAGTTGAGATATTCTCCGCTGTCCGCGCTAATTTTGAACACGAGTTGTCACTGGTGCTTTTGGTAGATTTCGGTGCTTCGCGAACCAAACTGTGTTTAGTCGAGTTCGGAGTAGTAAAGAGCTATCACGCTATCAACCGCGGGGGAGCCGACATAACCAACTCCATCGCTCAGTCACTCGCTATACCTTTCGATCGCGCCGAAGAATTGAAAAAACAATTTGGCTTATACGAAAACCCAGTTGAAAAGGAGATGGGGAACATCATCAAATCACATATAGACTATATCTTTTCAGAAACCAATAATGTATTATTAGGACACGAGAAGAAATACGGACGCGCCGTTAGTAAAATAATATTTACTGGAGGTGGCGCACTCATGAAAGGACTCAAAGAAGTAGGCAGTAATAATTTCAAAGCAGAGGTAGAAGTAGGTCATCCATTTACCAAGATTCACACTCCCGAGTTTCTAAAGAAAGTTTTAGAAACTACTGGACCCGAATTCGCCGTCGCCCTCGGACTAGCACTGCGCAAATTACAATAGATAGTTTATAATAATAGAAGAAGATGGATCAAAATTTTCAAACATCTTTCATACCCAAGAAGCCGGTGGTTCACGAGAGGACCGAAGCCAAACGACCGACAGGTCTTCTGGTTATTTTTTCAGTTCTAATTCTTTTGACTGTATTTGTGGCTTATGGAGGTGTTTATTTTTATAAAAATAGTTTGACCCAAAGCATCGCGAGCAAGGAGAAGGCTCTGGAGTTAGCTCGTAATCGTTTCGAACCTGGACGACTGTCTGAACTAAAGACCCTAGACCGCCGAATCAAAGCTGCTAACGGTATATTGGCCAACCACGTAGCCCCATCACCGATTTTCAAAATCCTCGAAGCTACAACCATGAAGACCATCCGCTACACCAGCTTTTCTTATGAGCTCAAAGAAAACGGCATGGTTTTTGTTAAGTTAACCGGCGAGGCCAATGGCTACCGCAGTATTGCCCTGCAATCTGATTTACTGACCCAGAATAAAGACATAATGGATCCAGTTTTTTCAAACTTGGCTTTAGACACAAAAGGCAACGTCCTCTTTGATTTAACTTTTTCCGTTCAAGAAAGCTTGGTTAGTTATAAAGAAAATCTGACCAAGGGTGCCTATGCAGAGGAAGAGATTTATGAGCCAGTCGACAGCGAAGCGGGGTCTCCGCTCGAGTTAGAAGGTAACGAAGCAAATTAAATGTTTAAAATAATCTTTCCAATCATTGCAATAATCATATCCCTCACAGGGCTCTTTGGTTTTGTTATGCCGGGTTACAAAGAATTATCTGCCCTGAAAACTCAAGTCTCAGCCTACGACCAGGCTTTGAATAATTCGAGGTCTCTAGAAGAGGAGAGAGACAAACTAACTCAAAAGTTTAACTCTATTAGTGCTACTGATTTAGACAAGATAGAAAAATTGGTACCAGACAACGTCGACAACATTCGCCTAATACTCGAGATAGAAAAACTAGCTTCACCGTACGGCATGGTACTCAAAGACGTTCACTACGAAGTAGTCTCCAAAGAGGATCAAGAAAACAAACAAACCCCGAAACAAGGCGGATCAACCAAGAATGCTAATCTGGAATACGGTTCTTGGGATTTGGAGTTTGCTACCGAGGGGTCCTATGGTGATTTTGTAAATTTCGTAGCTGACCTCGAGCAGAATCTGCGCATTGTGGATGTGGTGTCTGTGCAGTTTTCTTCTGGTTCGTCTGATAATATCAACAAAACAGGAGCCCAGAAACCATACAAGTACAAATTTAAAATTAAAACTTATTGGCTAAAAAACTAACATGCAGAGCAAAATCAAAGGTTTAATAATATTTGTCTTGATTGTCGCAGTATTAGCTGTCGGCTATAGCATGTTCGTAAAAAAGCCAAAAAACGAAGCTAACTTAGTTTCTGAAACAACCTCACCAACTCCTTCTGCCGAAGAACAAGCAAGTTCTGAAGAGAGTGCGAAGCTCGGCCAGGATTTTCTAAATTTACTTTTTAGTCTGAAGAGTCTCAACCTAGATGGAGCTTTGTTTGAAAGTTCTACCTTTAGTTCACTCAAAGACAGTAGCATTATATTGGTACCAGATGGTACAGAAGGCCGACCAAATCCGTTTGCCCCGATAGGTGCAGAAAACTCTAGTTCCTCCGCTCAAATTGTCGACTTTTTAACTGCACCAGGAGATTCAGCTGAACCAAAAGAGACTTCACTAACACCACAATTCCCTGGGGCTGAAGTAAAACCCGACACACAAACCAATCCGCCTGCTACCACGCCGAAAAAGAAAACAAATTAATTGAATATGAGCTTTTTAGATGATTTAGCCAAAAGAGGTCTGATAGAAAAAGACCAAATAAAGGATATAAAAAATCTTGCCGATGAAAAATACGGTGGAGATGTGGAGACAGTCCTGTATGAACTCGGTCTCTCGGAGGATCAAGTACTTTTAACCAAAGGAGAGTACTACAACATGCCGGTCAAGAAAATAAATGCCAGGGATGTGTCTTTTGATATTTTAAAATACATTCCAGAAGATTCTGCCAGGCATTATCGTTTTGCACCGTTCGCTATGGATGCAGGCGTGCTAGAAGTTGGTGTGACTGATCCTGAAAACATCGCAGGGCTGGATGCTCTGCAATTTATCTCTGCGAAACTCGGAATACCTTTTAAAGTTTTTTTAATTGGTAAAAATGATTATGAGAAAATCATGGAAAGTTACAAAGGCATCTCGGCTCAGGTAGGGGAAGCCCTAAATGAAATAGAAGACACCCGTATGCTGGAAGAGCAAGGTGATCTGAGTAAGGAAATCCAAAACGCTGGGAAAAATGTTCAAGAAAAACTAGTCGAAGACGCTCCGGTTATCAAGATCGTTGCTGTTATCTTACGCAACGCTATCGAAGGTAGTGCTTCTGATATTCATATAGAACACGTGGGGGATAGAGTGAAGGTTAGGTACCGAGTTGATGGATCGCTTCACACAACTATAACCTTGCCGGCCAATGTGCATGCTGGAGTCATTGCCCGGATAAAGATCTTGGCAAAATTAAGACTAGATGAAAAGCGCAAACCCCAAGACGGTGCTTTCAGCACGAACGTTGATGGCAAGAAAATAGACTTCCGTGTTTCTACACTACCTGGTTATTACGGCGAGAAAGTAGCTATTCGTATTTTGGATTCTGAACGTGGTGTGAAGAAGATCGAAGACTTAGGTTTATCTAAAACTAATTTAGAAATATTACGGGACGCTATCAAGAAACCTTATGGTTTGATTTTGGTCACTGGCCCGACTGGTTCCGGTAAGACGACCACTCTTTATTCGATCATGAACGAGCTCGACAAAGAAAAAAGTAATATCGTCACTCTGGAAGATCCAATCGAGTATCATATGCCAGACATAAACCAATCCCAGGTCATGCCTGAGATAGGTTACACCTTTGCTTCGGGGCTTCGTTCTATTCTGCGACAAGACCCAGATGTGATGATGGTGGGTGAAATCCGAGACAAGGAGACCGCACAGCTTGCGATTCAGGCGGCTCTGACTGGGCACTTGGTATTGTCGACTCTCCATACCAACAACGCTATAGGCGCTATTCCTAGACTCGTAGATATGGGAGTTGACCCTTATTTGATTGCACCTACTCTTGTTTTGTCGGTGGCTCAGAGACTGGCTCGGCTGACTTGTCCGGCTTCCCGTAAATTAGTACCAATTAATCCAGGCCTCAAAAT
>DATDUL010000047.1:0-7950 GCA_036517715.1 Minisyncoccota bacterium | reverse complement strand
AAATAGTTGCCCCGCTCTCTGAAATATTACTAGATCCCACTGTGATAACACTATTTACCAAGTCAGGTTCCTCTTCTGGAGTGAAAGTCATTACGTTACCGTATAACACACCACTAGAAAAGTCATCAGTACTAGACACTATTGCACAATAATAATACTGTTTGTTTTGCTGTAGTGGGCCGAGGTTTTCTTTTTTAAAGTTATAGAAAGTATCTGTAAAGAAATCTAATCCAGTAAGTGGTGGTGGGTCAGCGGCTACCTCAGTAGGACTAAGCATAGTTTCGCAGGTTTTAAATTGATTACCTATGTTGGTGGAATATCTGAACTTAGCATACATATCTACAATGGTTCCTTCGGTGGCATTGAGATCACTCACGCGCCCCCATAAAGTAGCAGTGTCTTTTTTTACAGGGTTAGCCGGCATTGTTATCACAGACAAGTCTCCATGGGCAACCATAGGAAAAGCAATCAATACTACTAGTAGAAAAACAAATTTTTTTAGATTATTGAACATCTGTATAGGTTACGCCATTTTAATAAACACCAATCATTTTTTCTAATCTTCTTGAGATTACACTGCAGTCATTGTTTCCATAAGGTATTACTCCTCCGCCACCCACTGGTTCTAGGCCACCAATGTCAGCAGGTCTGCCTCCACCTCCAGGATACGAGAAGTAAACAACATCGATAAATTCAGGACAACTTTGGGCTAAAGCTTGTTTGATTTTGGCTATGTTTGGAGGGTTAGGTGTTTTACCGTCATTTGAATATGCGTTACCACCATCATATGGTCGTGCCCAGAAGTTCCAGTAGACACTACCATACAGGAAGCCATCGTTTGGATTCCAGTTTTTGACTGCTTGTTCGCTCCAGGCTGTTTTGTTGCGTGGATCATAATAAAATTCACCGGTTGTAGGGTTTTTAGCATCTATGCTTTTTTCTTTTATTCCAACGTTTAGTCCGTATAAGTAAGGTATTGGTTCACCGTACGGTTGACGGCGATAGAACTTACTATATGTTGGCCTATCCTCGATAAACAATTTAGTCATCTCCTCTTCACAACCTCCGGGACCGGTGAGCAAATCATCGTGAATATAGGTTTCTTTGTCTTCGACTTCTTGTAACATTTTGTGCATTTTTGCCACGTCGTCTCCGGTGACCATCTCGCTGGTCAAACGACCAAATTCTGCAAGGAATGGTTTTAGTAAATTTTCGTAATCAGCAAAGTTTGGATCACTTGGTCCAGGCACGGGACCCAAGTCTTCGACGGTTTCTTTGATTCTGCCAAGTCTCTGAATAATTGCATTCATCAGACCTATTTTGTCGTCGTTGTCATCGATGATGCTTTTGTAAGCATCTATTCTTTCGAATTCATTTCTGGCTTCGTTGGTAACTATAGGCATTGGAGCTGCAGACTTTGATCCGTTGAAATAAGTATTGTGGATCACTTCTTTGTAACTAGACAAAATGCTTCTACCCAGACCAACCATATCGTCTTTGTTTAAAACTTGATCCTGGTTTATGTTTTTGCCATCTTCGTGGGCACTATACCCAAAGGCACCATATATATGTATATCAAACATGAGTCCTAAGTGAGTAGCAATAATTTTTTTGATTTCTTTTTCGTGATCTTTTGCTAAAATAGCTGAACCAATACCAGAGAATATACCTGTAGGGTCAAACTGTAGTACCAGTTCTGCTAGGTCGAACTTCAGCTTTATTTCTTCGGTGTCTGAGAATAAATCTATATCGGTTATTCCTCGATAATTCTTTGGGCTTGGTCCAGGAATACAGTAATCAAGTATCTGCGTCCATTGAATCACTCGTTCCAAAACCTTATTTTGTTTTTGAAGTTTTTCGACATAGACCCTTTGTTCGTCGATGATTGCTTGGGTCAGGTCGGTGCGGATGTTAAAGTTAATATGAGCATTGAACCATTCTGAACCTTGCAAGTATTCTGGGTAGTCCTTCTCGACTTGGTTTATACCATAACCACCATCGACGGCGTAAGCGTTCAGTATCAATCCTCCATCAGAACCTTCGTCAGAGAAACCAGCTAAGCCTTTTTCGTATAACTCATTGGAGAACCTTTGTATGAGCGCGTCTACTATTGCCGCCATGGCGTCGTTTAGGGTGTCTGCTCTGATTAGTTTATTTTCCTGGAAATGGCTTATTTTCAAAGCTTCTTCGGCTACAGCTCTACCCGGGGTTACGTATTCCCACCTCTTACAAGCCAGGTCTGTTTGTCCAGATTCTAGAGCTGCTTTGTGTTGGTCCTTGGTAGTTCCTTCTGGATCGGCACAACGGTAGTCACCTAGGAAACCATTTGATTCTTTGAGGGCGTCCTGCACTTGTTCAGCTGTAGATTTTTGGGTACCCGCCAGTCTTTTTGATAATTCAGTTTCCGCCAAAATACCAAAACCCACAGGATTATTGGCTGGTACTGTGGTGAGTGCTGTCCAAGCGTTCCAACCCCCAGCAGAGAAGTCCGCTCGGAAAGATGCACCAGTGTACTGTGGTGTAGTTTCTGCTATTAATTCATTTAGCGAATAACGTGCGTTGTCATTGAATTTTTTATTGAAGGCTTCTGCTTGATATTTAAACCAGGATTTACCATAAGGGTTCAAACAATCACTGGTGGAGTCTATGTTGGTACTGCCGGTGGTACCGAGGACGTTACCAGAAAACACCGCCTGACAATCTGCGTTTAGGTTGAGTTGAAGTCCAAAAGTAAGGACTTCTTCTTTGGCAATATCTCTTAAAAATCTTCCCGGGTCTTGGACGAAAGCTGGACCACCACTATTTCCAGTTTTGATCCATTCAACTGTAGCCAAAGTAATCCTCTGGATCATTCTGTCTATGATTAATTTACCAATAGAGTCGAGACAAGAAGAATTTTCGTCCAGAGAACCAGTAGCTTCGTCTATTCGGCTCAATTTCGCATCTTGTTTTTTTAACTTATCGTTAGCTTGTTTGTCGTAGTTTTGTATAGCGTCGGCTTCGGCTTGTGATTCGTCGATGGTTCCTTTTAAAGAATTACCCAAGGTACCAGACGCTTCTTTGGAGATTACATTTTTGTTATTACCGAACAGGCTTTTTATAGCGCCTTTGATTTTTTTCTTGCATTTTGGGAGTTGTGTTATTGCTGGAGCGAGTCCTTTTATATAACCACTTAGTCCACCCGAGGTTCCACCAGAGCCATAACTATATGAACCAGTGGTAGGATAACCTCCCCCGGCTTGAGCAGATGCTTTTTTTACTTCCAAAACAGGCGAAAACACAAAAAGCATAACCAGAAACGCGGTGACTATATTTTTAAATATATGGCTTTGCATCTATCTTAGTATTATAACCTAAAAAAAACTTATTCTTCCAACACTCCGGCTAATTCCTCATCTAAATCCTCTGCGGCTTTTACAAAATCCTCGCTGTACTTTTGATATTGAGTTATACCGCCTAACCCAACAATCGGATCGTCAACTATTTTTGTCATCGATAAGACCGAAACACCTGTATTATAAGCACTATTGGCCATTTTTACGTGGGCGCTTATGTATTCTCGGGGTACGCTAATCTGCATCATTTCACCTGCAAAATCTTTGTAAGTTTTACCTATTCTTTCTAATTTGTTTCTGTTGACCGAGTCGAGTTTATCTTGAGCAGAGATTAGTCCAGAGTTTACAAAGTCAATTTCGTCACCCATACCACTTTCTCGGTATTTGTCGAAAACTCCCTGGATTGCGGAATAGTATTTTTTTACGTCCGAGATGTCAGCTCCTACTACTACCTTCACATCACCTTCGGCGAAAACATCCACCAAGTTAGGGTCACCAATTTTCTCTCCTACTGCACGACCTAGATTTTCGATAGTCTCTGGGTTTTCGCCAGCAGATTCGAGCGCCAAATATGAAGCAAAAAATGATCGTGCAAACTTATCTGTCTCGTTTAAATCTCCACTGCTATCTTCTGTGGCCAAAGAGTCCTTCTTTTGTTTTACATAAATCGCGTCTGGAGTTTCGTTGAATGTCGCTTTCAGGGTTTTGTCTGTTCCCCACAAGGCCTCTTCCCAGTCCAAAACTCCATCGAGGTCGGTGTCAGTTTGAAGCAGGTCTGACAAAGTTGAACCATCTGTTTTCAAATCTTGAGTTTTGAGGGCGGAGAAGCTTTCTTTGCCTTTAACCAAACCAAAAATTAGAGAAACTATAAGCACCAAAGCTAAACCACCACCAACAAAGACAGTAAAGTTCTTACTTGGTAAGTATTCTTTGTATTTCGGATTAATCTTGAGTTTTAGTTTTAGTTTTTTCATTATCTAGCTGAGTTACCGTACATCTTTATAGTATCCAACTGAACAGTTTCTTCGACGGGTGGAAACCCCTGATAAACACAGGTTACGGTGGTTTTACCGCTATATTTGCCTACTATTTGTTGGTTTATTGCTGGGCTGTGTTTTGTTTTCGAGATTGTGCCAGAGGGTATGATATAACTCGTTGGTTGATAACCCTTTTTGCCTTTAGGTCTGACTTCGATTGATGTGCCCGGGACCGCACAAGCAAAGTTGGCATTTTCCAACGCTTCGATTTCTAATGCTTTTAGTTTTGTTATAACCCCAGAGAATTGTCTTTGGGAACTTATAGAAATAGCGGACCTAGCGCTGAAACTAATTCCACCACTTATTGGCCCTATTGGACCTCCGCCACTAGGATTGGTCAAAAAGCTTTCGACATTTCCAAACTGACTTACATTGTCTTGGGTGCCGATTGCACAATAATAGTATGTTGTGTTTGCTTGCAGGCCGGTTATGCTATGACTAAACAGATAAGTACCTGAGTTGTTGGTTAGTTGTTGGTCAGCGGTGTTGATCTCGTTTTGCATGTTTATACAACTAGCGGTGGTGGTTTTGGTATATCTGAAATGGCCGAACACAGGGCTATTTCCTGTCGCAGTGATTTTTCCATTAAAAGTAGCCTCTGTTTGTCCTATGCCAGTAGCGGGCAGAGTCTGAACTCCAGTGATAAAAGCCAGAACCAACAATGCTGGCACCACCATCATTAAAAGGAGAAGGACAGAAAGAAAAAACCATTTTTTAGGAAAGGTAATCATGTTTTTATATTTAAATATTATACTAGCACTTTGTTTTTATTCCAAGTGTTTAGAGAGCGAAATCCAATCGCTAAGTTTCAAATCCTCTGCGCGAACGTTTTTAGAAATACCAGAATCAACTAAAACCTTCTGCCAGTCTGTCTGATTGCTCCAAGTTTTCAAGTTACCAGACAGAACTTTACGTTTGTGAGCAAAGCCAGCTCGCAGTAGCTCCCAAAACTTAACTTCGTTTATCTGGTTTTTGTTGAAAAACTCTCGAGAAATGTTGTTTATTTTGATTACCGCAGAGTCGACTTTGGGGGCGGGACTGAAATATCTGGCTCCAACCTTCATTATATATGTAGGGGTGCCATAAACTTTCACCGAAATCGAGAGCAGACTTTCTTTGCCATCCCGGGCAATTATGCGGTCGGCCACCTCCTTTTGGACCAAAAGCACCATTAATTCAGGTTGTTTTTCCTCTGTTAGGAACTTTTTCAAGATAGCCCCTGTTATATTGTATGGTATGTTGGCGATGATTTTATAGCGAGATGCTTCCGAAACTTTTCTCGGGATATCCTGCTTTGCATCGTTATCACTCGAAAAGCTTGGAAGCATCTCTCTTGCAGTCAGTTCTAAAATATCTCCTTCGATCAAAGCCAGTTTCTTGTTTTCCAGCTCATCTTTGAATTTTTCATCCAAAAAGGCTACAAGCTGTCCGTCTTTTTCTACTGCTATCACTTTACCCGCCTGTTCAAGCAGTCTTTCTGTTAGAGCGCCTTTTCCAGGACCTATTTCTAGTATTGTGTCATTAGGTGTGACCTCCCCTGCTTTGACAATCTCACGGAGTGCTTGCTCTGATTTCAAAAAGTTTTGTCCTAATGATTTTTTTGCTTTGTGTGTTTGCATGTTAGCGAAAGAACAAGCTATCAAATTTTTCTCGGGATATCCTGCTTTGCATCGTCACCACTCGAAAAATTTATAGCTCATGCTTTTATAAATATATAGTCTTCAATATATTACCACGTTCGCGGTCGATCAAGTCACCCGGGATGTCGTTTAGAAATTCGGATGGTGCATTTATCTGACGTGAGCCGAATATTGTCCGGTAATTTGCAAACGATAGATAAATCTTTTCGCGAGCTCGAGTGAGTGCTACATAAAACAACCGGCGTTCTTCTTCGCTATCTTCTCCGCTCCGCACTTCTCCACCTCGTTGGTTGGGGAACAATCCATCTTCAAGTCCGACAACAAACACATAATCAAACTCGAGACCTTTGGCGGCGTGCACTGTCATAAGTTTCACAACATTCTTTTCTGTTTTCTTTTCTTGATTAATTATGAGTGAATCTTGGTCACTTGCGAGCGCAGCGTCTTCGAGCAACTTCTCTGTACCCAAACCGTTTTCTAAATTGTCATACTTTAGTGCAAGGGTGGCCAACTCTTTGATGTTCTCGAGTCTTTCCATTTCTTCTTCCCCACCGGAAAGTAACTCGTCTTCAATTCCTGTTTTTTTGATTACGTATTTTATAACCTCCGACGGTTTTTCTTTTTCAATTATGTTTTTTATTTCTTCGAGTAGTTCATAAAAGTTTTGTAGCTTGATCTGCATTTTTATTGGCAGTTCACTTTTTTGTCCGGCGAAAATTTTTGCCAAGGTTGTCTTGCCGATACCTCGTGCTGGGAAGTTGATGATGCGTTTTATGTCCGCCAAATTTTCTGGATTCAGTGCTGCTCGTAAATATGCGAGGGTGTCTTTGATTTCTTTTCGTTCGAAAAATTTTACTCCGAGTACTTGGTATGGGATGTTGTAGCGGAGCATGGCTTCTTCTAAAATTCGCGACTGAAAATTCGCCCGATACAAAACTGCTATTTCAGGAAAAGAGCGGGAAGATGTCGGACCTCGGAATCCCTTGAGGTCCGACATCGAGGAGCTCGAACCATTTTCACCTCCATCCATAATCTCCAAAACTTTCACTGCCACGAATTCCGCTTCGTCGGATTCGTCGAGTGCTTCGTACAGGGACAGCTTCTCCCCTTCTTTGTTTTTTGTGAACAAATTTTTCTCGGGTCGGAATTGATTTTTCTTGATCACTTCATTCGCGGCTTCGAGGATGTTCTGAGTGGAACGATAATTTTCCTCGAGTAAAACAATCTTTGCGTTTTTATAATCCTTCTCAAAGCTCAGAATATTTTTCAAATTCGCACCACGCCAGGAATAAATATTTTGATCGGCGTCCCCGACGGCGCAGATGTTTTTGTTGTTGTCAGCCAAAATCTTTGACATCAGGTACTGGACTTCGTTTGTGTCCTGATACTCATCTATATGTATGTACTCCCACTTGTTCTGATAGTGTTCCCGCACTTGTTCGTTGCCTTTCAAGAGTTCCACAGTCTTTACCAACAGGTCGTCGAAGTCGAGACTGTTTTCCGCCTTTTTCCTGCTCTCATATTTCTCCCAAACTCGGGCTACAATTTGCTCAATACTACTACTAGAGTTCTCTGCTCTTTCTCTGTATTCACTCTGTTTCACAAACTTCCCCTTCTCTCGGGAGATGATGTTTTTGATTTTCTTAGGGTCATACTGTTTTGGATCAACACTCATGTCCTTTAGGATGTCCTTTATGATTGAATTTGTATCTCCGTCATCCAGTATACTGAAGTGTTTTGTTAATCCGATTAACGTGGCATTTTCTTTGATGATAAACACCCCTAGGGAGTGAAACGTCGAAACGAACGGAATACCATCCTGTACTTGGGTGTGTTTCTCCATTTCTTTCACTGTTCTCTCGCGCATTTCTTTGGCTGCCTTGTTTGTGAATGTTACTGCTAGGATTCTCCCTGGTTCTACGCCTTGTTTAACAAGAT
>DATDUL010000046.1:0-4632 GCA_036517715.1 Minisyncoccota bacterium | reverse complement strand
AAGTGGAAGAGGGAAGAATTGGAAGCTACTGCAGAGAAGTTGTCCTACCTGCTTCCAGAGGCTCGCCGGCAAGGCAAAGACGCGGAAACCGTTTTCGAGAAGTTTATACTAGAAATTTTTTAAATACCAAAAGTTTGTGCGCCCAGCAGGAATCGAACCTGCGACCATCTCCTTAAAAGGGAGCTGCTCTACCAGCTGAGCTATGGGCGCGTAGTGTGATAATATAGTAAACGTGCCTCAAAATCAAGGAAGTATCTTTAAATTAGTTAGTGAATTCGAGCCTGCTGGCGACCAACCCAAGGCTATTTCGCAGTTGCTGGAGGGGCTCGATAAGGGCATGAAAAAGCAAACCCTCCTCGGTGCTACCGGAACTGGTAAGACTTTTACCATGGCTAACATAATAAAAGAGCACAATAAACCAACACTGGTTATAGCTCACAATAAAACACTCGCTGCTCAACTCGCTCAAGAATTCAAAGCCTTTTTCCCGGATGCCGCAGTGCATTATTTTGTTTCTTACTACGATTACTATCAGCCAGAAGCATACATGCCGGTGTCTGATACGTATATAGAAAAAGATGCGCAGATAAACAAAGAGATAGATCGACTGCGCCATGCTTCTACCCAGGCACTGCTCACCAGGAGGGATGTGGTGATAGTAGCTTCAGTGTCTTGTATTTACGGTCTCGGCTCCCCAGAGGAATATGAGAAAGTAAATCTAAAGCTTGAGGTGGGAATGAAGTTAGAAAGAAATACTTTGATGAAGAAATTGATTGATATACATTTCAGTCGAACAAACGCGGACCTGACTTCGGGTACCTTCCGTTCCATTGGTCCCAAGGTTGAGTTTATGCCAGTGTCTGAAAACATCATGTACTCTGTTGAAATAGAAAATGGGAAAGTGGCGAGGATTTCAAAAATAGATCCAGTTTCTATGAGCATTCTGAGTACAGAAAAAGGTACCTATGTTTTCCCAGCGAAACACTTTATCACCGAAGATGTGAAGGTAAAAAAAGCGCTTGAGAATATAAAAAAGGAATTAGCTCTACAACTAAAGAAATTTGAAAAAGAAGGTAAACTGCTCGAAGCAGAACGAATAAAACGACGAACCAACTATGATCTAGCGATGATTCGCGAAGTGGGGTACTGCTCTGGCATAGAAAACTATTCTAGACATTTGTCTGGAAAAGCCGAAGGCGAGCCACCAGAAACATTGTTGTCTTATTTTAAAAAAGATTTTCTCACCATCATCGACGAGTCACACGTAACCCTGCCTCAACTTCAGGGTATGTATGCCGGAGATGCTTCTCGTAAAAAAACTTTAGTTGAATACGGATTTCGTCTACCATCGGCCAAGGATAACCGCCCGCTTAAATATCCAGAATTCGAAGAGCGAATTGGGCAAGTTATCTACACCAGTGCTACTCCAAGCGAGTATGAAATAGAAGAAAGCAAAAAAGCATGTGAACAGCTCCGACGCCAAGGGGTCGGAGCCCCGACCGAAGCGTCGGGGATAGTAGAGCAAATAATTCGCCCAACAGGTTTGGTTGATCCAGAGACGATAGTGCGACCAGTCGAAGAGAGGGGTGAATACAAAGGTCAGATACAGGATTTTATCAAAGAAGCTGAGGCAACTATTAAAAGAGGGTATCGTGTTTTAGCTACAACCCTTACCAAGAAAATGGCCGAGGATTTGTCTGTATATTTAAAAGACAAAAAGATAAAATCAGAATACCTACACAGCGATATTAAAACCTTAGACAGAATACGGATTTTGACCGAATTTAGAAAAGGTAAATTCGATGTGTTGGTTGGGGTAAACTTGCTTCGCGAGGGGCTCGACCTGCCAGAGGTTGCTTTGATTGGAATACTGGATGCCGACAAAGAAGGATTCCTGCGTTCGGAGACATCACTGATTCAGACCATCGGACGTGCTGCTCGTAATGCAGAGGGTCGGGTGATACTTTACGCTGACCAAATGACGAAGTCCTTGGAAAGCGCATTGGGGGAGACTAAGCGTCGCCGAGACACCCAACTAGCCTACAACAAGAAACACGGCATAACTCCTAAGACAATATTGAAAAATATCAAGGACATCACTGAAGCCATGGAAAGCGAACACGGCAAGGCGGTCAACGCGGAACTCAGTATTGATTTAGAGGTTTTTAAAAAGGCTTACGCAAAGGAATTGAAACTGGATAAAAGTAAGGTTACAAAGAAAAAAGACGGCACCACCGAAGTGAAACTGCACATGTCGGACGAAGAGAGAAGTAACCTGGTGTACGAAAAAATAATAAAAATAAAAGAGAAAGAAATGAACAAAGCAGTCAAAGAGCTCGACTTTGAAACTGCGGCCATCCTGCGGGATGAGATAGTGGTGTTACAAAACAGGCTCTCTGGAGAATAAGATTTTTGTCTGATTTTGTGCTATAATGCACCATTGTTATGGTAAAGAAAGACTCGAACAAAGCTATAGACACAATTGTCGTCAAGGGTGCTCGGACGCACAATTTGAAGAATATAAGTGTAGAAATGCCACGCAACAAGATGGTGGTTATTACCGGTGTCTCAGGTTCTGGTAAATCCTCCCTCGCATTCGACACTATATTCGCCGAAGGGCAGAGGAGGTATGTAGAATCTCTGTCTTCCTATGCCCGCCAATTTTTAAATCAAATGCCGAAACCGGATGTGGATGAGATCACGGGACTTTCTCCAGCTATATCCATCGATCAGAAATCTCGATCCAACAATCCGCGTTCAACTGTGGCTACGATTACCGAAATCTACGACTACCTGCGTGTAATGTATGCCCGTATCGGACACCCACATTGTCCGGAATGTGGTGAAGAAATCAAGAAACTTTCAAACGAAGAAATCTTAAATTTCGTTTTAGAAAAAGTAAACGCAATCAACAAAACAAAAAAGGGTACTAAAAAAGTTTTAGATGTTGAATGGAATGAAACAGAGATAAGCATTTTTTCGCCGGTGGTGCGTGGACGCAAGGGCGAGTACTACCAGTTACTTTACGACATGTTGGGTAAAGGCTTTACTCAAATCCGACTCGACGGAGCAATGAAAAATTTGCGCGAGCAAATAACTCTTTCCAAAAACAAAGCCCACACCATTGAAGTTTTGGTAGACCATTTTGCTCTGCACGAATTTACCGACAACAAAGACACATCTAAAACAAGGTTGTTTGAAGCCTTAGAGCGGGCACTCCTCGAGTCTGATGGACTGGTTAATATAAAAATAGGTGAGGAAGAATTTTTAATGTCTGCTAAATTCGCTTGCAAAAACGACGGCTTTTCCTTCCCAGAAGTAGAGCCAAGACTTTTTTCTTTTAACTCTCCATACGGTGCCTGTGCTACTTGTAACGGTCTAGGTACCAAGTATTTCGGAGGGGACGAAGTCTGTGATGATTGTCATGGCGCTAGACTCCGCCGGGAAGCACTCAATGTTTTTCTAACCAACAACAAGAAAAAGGTTAATATTTTAGATCTGGTTAGTTTGTCCATCAGCGACGCCTATGAATTTTTTAATAATTTAAAACTTTCCGAAAAAGAAAAAGAAATATCCTTGCCGGTCGTGCGTGAGATCTCTGACCGTTTGAAATTCATGCTAGATGTGGGGCTCGACTATCTGCAACTTTCCAGAAAAGCTAACACCCTTTCTGGCGGGGAAGCGCAACGTATCAGACTGGCGTCCCAGCTCGGGTCACGCTTGGTTGGAGCTCTGTACGTTCTCGATGAACCGACTATTGGACTACACCAAAGAGACAACGACAGGCTGATCAAAACCCTGCTTGATTTGCGTGACCTAGGGAACACTATTTTAGTAGTAGAACACGACGAAGATACCATCTATGCGTCAGACTACATCGTAGACATAGGCCCCAAAGCTGGAGTCCACGGTGGAGAGGTTGTGGTTTCTGGAAACTTGGATGATTTGTTAACGGCAAAAAAGAATTCCAGTAATTCTCGAACCCTCGCATATCTGAGAGAGGAAGCGAAAATTGAAATACCCGAGAAACGACGCGAAGGCAAAGGAGTGCTCCGGGTTGTAGGAGCCAAGGTTTTCAGTTTGGATAATGTAAATGCCGAAGTTCCACTAGGTGTTATGACTTGTATAACTGGTGTGTCTGGCAGTGGTAAAAGTTCTTTTATGTATGAAGTTCTGTATCGTAATTTGCAAGCTCGACTAGAACGCAAATACCGCACGGCGCAGATTTTTAATTGCTCAGGATTTACCGGGACAGAATATTTATCCAGAGTTGTTCTCATAGATCAGTCTCCAATAGGCCGAACCCCGCGTTCAAACATTGCTACTTACACAGGCACCTTTACCCATATTCGGGATTTGTTTGCTGAGACCGAAGAATCAAAATTCCGCGGATGGAAAGCGAACAGATTTTCTTTCAACGTGAAAGGTGGGCGGTGCGAAGCTTGCGAGGGTAATGGTGAAATAGCCGTAGAGATGCATTTCTTGCCGACGGTGTATGTAACCTGCGATGTGTGTGGGGGTAAACGATTTGATAAAGAAACCCTAACCGTAAAATTAAGTTTGGGAGATAAGTCCCGACGCCCTTCGGGGTCGGGATCCCGACCGCAAGCGTCGGGAAAAAATATTTATGAA
>DATDUL010000045.1:0-4842 GCA_036517715.1 Minisyncoccota bacterium | reverse complement strand
GACGCGAGCATACTGCAGTAAGCCAGGCAAATAGAAACGTTCGTGGTTTGCAAATACCCACAAAAGTTTTTGTTTTCCACGTCGCCTAACTTCTTCAGCAATGTATTTTGCAACAGAAGAAGACGGTAACCCGTAAAGATCTCGCAATAATTCCATGAACGCTAATGCGCGTGGATTATATGCATCAATTTCTGCTATACGAAGTTGGTCGTCCTCACCAACCATTATATCCACCTTAACAAGTGGGATTTTTTGGTCGAGTGGGCGTATAGGCATGCCGTAAGTGCCGTCTTTAACCACATGAAACAGATTTTGGTGTAAATTTGTTTTACCAACAGAAAGAGTTTCAAAAATATGCGGCATACCTTTCTGAAATCCAGCAACTACTTTGCCGATTTCTCGAAGTTGGGGTTTCCAAATCTCAGGTAAAACAAAAGGATTAGGTGAAAGAAGGTGCTGGTAACGCGAATCTCCATTCCAATAGCCGGTGGAGATGTGGTGCTGAGAGAGTTGTCCGTAGCGGTCCATAATGCTAAGAAATTTGATGAAATTTTGAAAGAACTGGCGCCGGTCTGGTTAACACGGATTCGCCAAAAGAACTAAAAAACCCTCGTTATATCGAGAGCTTCTGCTTAGTTTCTTCGTCTAAATTAGAGAAAAAATCAAACACTAACCCTCGATGCTGCTGGATAGGCCAGCATCATAATAAAGACGTAACCGACGAGGTTTAGCGCGGAAATCTTTATTTGGTTAATGTTTAAACTCATACAATTTAAATATTACAAAAAATGGCAGGAATGTCAACTCTTTTATTCCCCAATAAGAGAACCGGGGGTCTATAATATGCGAGCTAGTATGTAGATAACGATGGCTATCATTATAGCCAATACCAAATCGTCAAAAAGAGTTCTTTTCTCTTCTTTGGTTATGACTTGCCAGAGGAACGCTGGCAATCCGAATATCATGACTACAAATGTTTCCCACATGTTAGTTTAAATTAACTCCTAATTTATCTTTTACTTCCTTCATTTTTTTCGAGGCTACTAGCTTGGCCTTCCCTCCCCCTTCGTTCAAAATCTGAAGTGCTTTGGGAATATCTTTTTCGAATTCTTTTCTTTTTTCGCGCATTGGAGCAATGAACTTTTCCAAGTCTTCAATCAAGGCTTCTTTAAGAATTTTGTATTTACCCTTGTTTGTTTCGTAGAGTTCTTTTAGTTCATCTTCACTGCGAATAAGTTTGTGGATGGCGTATACGTTGGTAGGTACATCACCACTTGAATCAGTAACTATGCTCATCACGCATTTTTTTATTTCTTCGTACTCTGCAAAAAGCGGAATGGTATTGCCATAACTTTTGGACATTTTCTGTCCATCGGTACCCGGTACAGTAGACACATCGGCTAGAATTTTGTGTTCTGGAAGTTTGAAAGTCTCACCAAAGGTGTTGTTGAATTTTTGGGCTATGTCGCGAGCTATCTCTACGTGTTGTTGCTGGTCTTTACCGACTGGCACAATGTCGGTGTTGTAAAGCAATATGTCTGCGGCCATGAGCACTGGGTAGTTGAATGTGCCCACGTTTATTTCTTTGTTTTTAGCCTCAGCGTCTTTGAAAGCATGCGCTCGCATCAGGTAAGGCATGGTGACTAAAGTATCGAAAACCCAAGCCAGCTCAGTGTGTGGAGATATATCACTTTGTTTGAAAATAGTTACTTGTTTTGGATCAAGTCCGATGGCCAGGTAGTCTAGTAATACACCCAGAATATTGGCCTGCATTTCTTCTTTGTTCTGAATAAAGTTGAGGGCGTGATAGTCGGCGATCATCACAAAAGCTTCGTAGTCCTTCTGCATTTCGACAAACTGTCGCATCGCACCAAAATAGTTCCCGATGTGTGGAGCGCCGGTCGGTTTGACTCCTGAAAGCATTATTTTCTTCGACATGCCCTTATAATATCACAAATCCACACGGAAGCCACAGGTTTATTCTAAAATCGTGCTTCCACCTTCCTTGTCACAATGCTAAAATGGCCAGTAATGCAAAACAACAAAAACACTGCCCCAGTTAAAAATTACGGTGGCTCAAAAGACAAAGTTCGCATTCCCCCACAGAGTTTAGATTCTGAAATGGCCGTGCTCGGTTCCATAATGCTTCGCAAAGACGCCATGCACGAGGTTGAAGACATCCTTCATCCAGATTCTTTCTATTCCGAAAAACACAAAATGATATTCCAAGCCATGCTCGACCTCGCCGCCAAGAATGACCCCATCGACATGCTTTCACTTTCTACTAAACTCAAAGAACAGAAAAGAATCGAACAAGTTGGTGGTAGCAAATACCTAGCCGAGATAGTAAACACAGTTCCGTCTTCTACAAACGTGAAGTATTATGCCTACATCGTACAAAAAAAATATGTGTTGCGTAGTTTAATCGAGGCTGCGGACTACGTCTCTGAAATAGCCATGAACGAAGGTGACGACCACATGGATGATATTTTGGACCTCGCCGAGAAAAAGATATTTGCCGTCGTTTCCTCCCCGACTAATCAGAAATATGTCAGTCTCAAAGACTCTCTGCCTGAAGCTTGGGAGCGACTAGAGAAGCTACATGAAAATAAAGGTGAACTCAGAGGTGTCGCAACTGGATTCCGTGATTTAGACAACATGCTTTCTGGTTTCCAAAATTCTGACCTCATCATCTTGGCTGCTCGACCTTCTATGGGTAAGACTACCCTCGCCCTCGATATCGCACGTATGTCAGCCACAAAAAACGATAAATCAATATTGATTTTTTCTCTGGAAATGTCATCTCAACAACTAGTAGACCGTATGCTCTCTGCTGAATCCAGAGTGAACGCTTGGAACCTGCGCACAGGACGACTTTCTTCGGATCGTGAGTTTACCCACCTACGCGACTCGCTGGACAAACTTGCCAAGGCAAAAATATACATCGACGACCAACCAGGTAACTCCATCGTCCGCATGAAGGCCCTAGCTCGCAGAATCAAAGCTGAAAAAGGATTGGACATGATAGTCGTGGACTACCTACAGCTCATGACTACTAGCAAGAACTACGACTCCATGGTGAACCAAGTTACCGAGATATCCAGGTCGCTCAAAAGCCTTGCCAAAGAACTTGATGTGCCGGTGCTAGCGCTGTCACAGTTGTCTCGTAACGTTGAAAGCCGTGGTGGCAAGCCTAGACTCTCTGACCTGCGTGACTCGGGTTCCATCGAACAGGATGCCGACGTGGTTATGTTTATCCATAGTGAAGACAGAGGTAAAGACGAAAATGAGAAAACCGGTATCGTAGAGATACTAATCGAAAAACACAGAAATGGTCCTACTGGTAAAGTCGATCTATTCTTCGATTTGAAAACTACAACCTTCCTAAACCTAGATAAAAGTAACCTGAGTGACTTTACTGCTCCAGTACCCGAGCGAGGTGGGTTGGATGATTTTTAACTACTATGGACATCGTAGACAAACTGACACAAGTATTCAAAGAATTTCCTGGCATCGGCGAGCGACAAGCCCGAAGGTTTGTGTATTTCCTGATGTCTCAAAGCGGAGAATATACTGCGAACTTAATGAAGCTGGTTTCTGAACTCAAAAAAGACATAGCTCAGTGTCGAGAATGTTTCAGATTTTTCGTTGATGACAGGCACGCTGGAAATCTGTGCCCTAATTGTAGCTCGGAAAATACTGACAAGACCACTCTCCTAGTAGTAGAGAAAGACACTGACCTAGAAAGCATCGAGAAAAGCAGAGTATACGGTGGCAAATATTTCGTGCTGGGAGGATTGGTCCCTATAGTAGAAAAAAGTACTCCATCTCGAGTGCGAATAAATGAGCTGGTAAAGTACCTGGGCGGACACAGTGAAGTGCGTGAAGTCATCCTCGCCTTCTCTATCTCACCGCAGGGTGACCACACTGACTTTTATGTCCGAGGACAGATCCAAAATATCATAGACAAACAAGGAATAAAAATATCCTCTTTGGGAAGAGGGTTATCAACTGGAACAGAACTGGAGTATTCAGACAACGACACCATAAAGAACGCTCTCAAAAATAGACAGTAGCCAGAAATAAAAAATAAAAAAATCTCTGACGGAAGGTTCCAACTTTGTTGGAGTAAGTCAGAGAATTTTTTAGTTTTTTATGTGACGGTGTAAAAAAATAATCCACTGATTAGGTGGATTATTTTATAGAAGTGATCTTTACTTTAAAGAAAGGTTGTCGGTGTCCGTTTCTGCGTAGGTATCGAGACTTTTGTTTATATTTCATTACGAGAACTTTTCGAGCGCGGCCGATTTCGGTAATTTCAGCGTCTACTTTTGCACCAGTGATATAAGGCACGCCGATAGTAGTATTAGTACCATCGTCTACAAGCAAAACTTTGTCGAAAGAAACCTTGTCTCCTTTTTGATAAGTCCCGGTGAGTTTTTCGATAGAAATAACCGAGTCTTTCTCGACTTTATACTGCTTTCCGCCTGTTTGTATTACTGCGAATTCCATGAGAACCATATTACACGAAACCCTTATAAATTGCAAGTCAGAGCATATTTTTGCTATAATTGGCCCATGCAAACAAAGATTATAGAACGATATTTCTTCTTCGGTCTGTTATTATTAACTCTGTTTTTAGCTTTTCTCATATTTAAGCCCTTCTTGCCGATAATCATTATCTCGGCTGCCTTCGCTGTGGTTTTGAGTCCAGTACACCGATGGTTGAATAACCGCGGGATACCCAACGCACTCTCTGCTTTAATCTCTGTATTCTTTTTCCTTCTGATAATCTGCGGTCCGCTCTTTGGACTTGGGGTTTTGGTCTTTAACCAAACCCAC
>DATDUL010000044.1:0-8781 GCA_036517715.1 Minisyncoccota bacterium | reverse complement strand
CCTATGGCAAAAGAACGCCGGATAAAGTATGATAGATTAGTTAACATATCAAAAACATAACATGGACATCAAAACACAAATCGTAGCTACCATAGGCCCCGCCACAAAAGATAAAGAAATGATTAAGTCGATGATTGAATCAGGGATGCGGGTTGCCCGGCTCAACTTTTCTTGGGGTACTTATGACGAACACAAATCTTATATCGAAAACGTACGCTCTGTAGCATCCGAGCTCGGGGTCAGCATTCCAATAATTCAGGATCTGTCTGGGCCTAGGATTCAAAAAGGAGATGGTCATGGTTTTGACCAAGCGTCTATTTCCCCACTAACTGAAAAAGATTTAGAAGACTTAGCTTTTGGTATCAAACAAGGCGTGGAATACGTCGCGCTGTCATACGTAGGTGATGCTTCGCATATCAAACTTTTGCGCAGTCATATGGAAAAGTTAGGCAAAGTTGTTCCGATTATAGCCAAGATCGAGCGAGCTCAAGCCCTTGAAAATATCGACGCTATCGTCGACGAGGCTCAAGCCATAATGGTAGCTAGGGGAGACTTGGGTAATGAATTACCACTGGCCAAGATACCTTTTATCGAGAAGGACATCATCGCAATTTGTAAAAAGAAAGGGAAGCCAGTGATCGTAGCTACTCAGGTTTTACTTTCCAAGACTGAAAACCCTGTCCCAACTAGAGCCGAAATGACCGACGTGGTGTACGCGGTGCTCGAAGGTACAGACGCAATTATGCTTTCTGATGAAACGACGACAGGTAAGTACCCCAAAGAAGCAGTCCACATGATGGCGCTGGGTATCAAAGAAGCCGAGAGTCACTTGAAGGAAATAAATATAAATAGTTTGTAAGGAATAGCTTGGCGGGCTTGCCCGCCGGAGCTCGAGTGTAGGCGGGATTAGTTTAGTGGTAGAATGAGTCCTTCCCAAGGATTAGACGCGGTTTCGATTACCGCATCCCGCACTCTGATTTGACACCTGTGCTATAATAAAAGGGTAAGGAAATTAATAATTAAATCATTATTTTTATGCAAAAAGTAACAGTTTATTCAACTCCATCATGTCATTTTTGCCACATGGCCAAGGATTATTTCAATGAGAAAAAGGTTCCCTTTACTGATTTTGACGTGGCTACTGATATGGAAAAAAGGAAAGAAATGGTTGCTAAATCAGGCCAAATGGGCGTGCCGGTTATCGTAATAGGGGACGAGATAATAGTTGGCTTCAACCGCCCAGCTATCGATAAATTGTTGGGGCTGTAGGATATTTGTGTTAGATTATATCCGTTGCCCCCATAGTTCAATGGATAGAACAGTTCCGTCCTAAGGAATAGATCCCCGTTCGATTCGGAGTGGGGGCACAAGTTGTTTTTTGTGTATTTTATGATACGATAATACCCATGGACCCTGAAGCCAAGGAGTTGCTCGAGAAAACTTACGAGCTTGAAAAGGAGAATAACCACATGTTGCGCAGACTTCGTCGCGCTCAACGGTATGCAGCGCTTATGCGTGTAGCTTACTGGTTTATCATCATTGGGCTTGGTGTAGGGGCGTTTTATTTCATCCAGCCGTACATAGACGCTATTACAGGCTCCATTGGTGAAACCAAAAGTACATTTGAACAGTTTAAAAGTTTCTTACCAAAATAACATTTTGCCGAGATAGAGCCGACGTGAAAGTCGGCTTCCCGACCCAGAAGGCGTCGGGACTCAGTTCTTAAATTAAGTTGGATTAAAACTTATGGCATTCGTTTATATACTAAAAAACGAAGATGGGAAGTATTATGTTGGAAGCACGGTAGATATTGAGCAAAGACTGAGACATCACCAAGGAGGCTATACTCCATCAACACATAGAATGGGAAAGCTAGAGTTGGTTTTCTCACAAAAGTTCGAGACATTGAAAGACGCTAGAAATATAGAGAGCAGGTTGAAAAAATTCAAGAGACGTGATTATATAGAAAGGATAGTGAATGACGGTTTTATAAAGATATTGCCGAGATAGCTCAGTTGGTAGAGCGCTCCCCTGAAGAGGGATAGGTCCCCAGTTCGACCCTGGGTCTCGGCACCACAAAAAAAAGCTGGATGACTTTAGTCACTCAGCTTTTTGGTTTTTAAACATAACGAAAGTCGAAACCCTCACCCTTCTTTATGCCTCCGTTATCCTGGATACTTAGCATTAGTGTATCCTCTTCAATAACGAAGCCATGTGCAACACCTGCTTCAGTTGCGAATGTCAGACCCGGTTTTATCTCGATTTCTTGCAAATCATTATTAGTACCAACAAGTAATTTGCCTTTGCCTGAAATGAAATAAAACATTGCTGCAGTTTCGTCATGAATGTGTGGTGGGTGGTCAACTTTTGCTTTAAACAAGTTAAGCGTGATCGCTTGGTTGTTGTCAAAAACCCCGAAGTTGATCATGGGCATTTGTTCGTTCTTGTCGCTCTCGCTGCTTATTTTGGAGGTGTCAAAGAGAAGGTATCTCGTTTTAAGAAACGAGAGGATTCTGGTGTAGCTCATAATGTACTAATTTAAAAGGTTTTGTTGACATTATCATGTATTTTTAGTATTGTATATATGTCGGTCGATTATCGACAACACTTTAAAATAAAATGAATAAAAGAAAAACAATCAAAGATTTTCTCAAAATTTTAGAACTTACCGAAAAGGAGGTCGTTGTTTTTATTGAAGGAGCAAAAAGAGGCCCTGTTTTAGTAAGTCAATTGGCTCGGTATTGTGGTCTTACGCGACCAACAGTATATGACATTGTTCACAAACTAAATCATAAAGGTCTTTGTTTTGAGATGGGGACTAGTCATGGCAAGCGTGTACGAATGGCTTCGGCTGATGAACTGGAGGATTTGTTTGAAAGAAAAGTAGCTGAACAGAAGTTGATGTTAGAAGATTTCAATAAATCTAAGAAAACTTTGTTTTCTTTTCAAAATTCAAGTACTGAGTCTTCTCCACGTATTATATTTCTAGAAGGGCAGGAGAGCTTTAAGAAGGCATACATAGACAGTCTACACTGTCACAGCAAGCAGATTTTTACAGCTCTTGCGGAAAATCAAACGATTGAAACACTAGGAAATGAATTTTTAAAATGGTATGTAAATGAAAGAATAAAGAAAGGAATTAGAATCAAGGCGCTCCGCCCTATTTCAAGCAATAGCGGTGACCCTTTTTATAAAAAAAATAAAGAACAGCTACGCAGTGTTAAGTATTTACCAAATTCTGTAAAAATGACCTCAACCATACTTTTGTTTGATTCGAAGACTATTATCTTCGGAGTTGGTGGAGACGGGGTAGGTGTTCTTATTGATAGCGAAAATATCACAAGAACATTTCGTGACTGGTTTAATGCAATATGGGGAATATCAAAAAACTAGCAAAATAAAACCTCGACAATTGTCGAGGTTTTATTTGTTTAGACTGATTTTACTTTGATCACGTTTTTCCTTCCTTTATCTACTTTCTGGAGTTTAATACTGAGCAGACCGTGTTTCTCTATGGCTTCTGCTTCGTCTGGCTCGACTTCCTGGGGTAGTAGGATGGTTCTAGTAAATTTACCCCAGTATAATTCTTTTACAAAATAGTCATCCTCGTCGATACTGCGGGATTCCTCACGCTTGCCTTTGATGGTTATCATGTCTCGAGCGATAGAGAGTTCCAAGTCTTCGGTTTTTACCCCAGCTACAAAAGTCTGAACGATTATTTCTGATGCAGTTTGGAAGACGTCGACTGCGAGTTCTGCTTCATCGTTTTCGTCTTCGAGCCAACTAGGGTCGCTACCTTTACTTGGCCTGTCTTCCTTTACTCTTAGAGTTTTGGCTGGTTCCACTTCGTATTCTTCTTCCATTTTGATACCGCCAGTTAATCGCTCAAAGAACCCTCTTTTTTTATTTGACATAAATATAGATTGTTTTAATTTTAATGTTCACCACTCATACGTCGGACCTTTTCAAAAAGTAGCATCACAACAACAGTTACAACCCAGAGGAATGCGAATACTCGCAAAAAGTCCGCTCCATCATTCTTAATTATAAAGAAATTAAATATGCTATGCAAGCCAGTGGCGAACACGATGCCTCCCAGTAGGTAGATTTTCTTCCAAGATTTACTCATAAAGAAAGAAAGTCCGAGTCCAATACCGATGAGTCCACTGGTGACTCCGTGTAATAGAGTAGAACCTAGGTATCGCAGACTACCGGTCAGCAATGTCACCGTGTCTTGTCCTAGTGAAAGCGGAGTAATCAAGAAAAGTGCATTTTCAAGTGCCGCAAATCCGAGCCCAACAGTTACGAAATATATAGCCCAGTCTATTGGTTGGTCGATTTCTTTGTTTCTGTACAAAAGTACCATTACAGCCAAAAGTTTTAGTAGTTCTTCTGCTGCCGCCCAGAGGACTATTTCCGCTTCGCTTGAGGTCATCAGGGTGTGTAGGTATTTTTGAATCGGTATGGTCACAATTACTGCCAGCATCCCCAGGATAAAAACTGCAGTTATCATGGTGCTAGGTTCCTTTCTCTTTTCTTCTTGCTTCAACCAAAACCACAACCATAAAAGTGCCGGCACCATGCCACCTAAGAATGCCAGACCTAAAATTTTTGGGTCTGTGGTTATCATGCTTTGGGTTGTAGGTCTCTAGCTTCTGCGAGGGGCCAACGTTCCACCATTAATAAATCAGAACCCTTTTTAGGAATTAGAGACCAGATTTCTTCGGTGATAAAAGGCATAAAAGGATGAAGTAGTTTGAGCAAGGTGGTTAGTTGAGTATAGAGTAATGCTTTTGCAGAGTCAGAATTAGTATTCTCGAGAATTTTCTTCTTTGACCTTTCGATCAACACGTCAGCAAAAGTGTGCCAGAAGTAGTGGTATAGTTTTTCAGAAACTAAGTACAGTTTGTACTCTTCCATTTCCTTCGTAGTTTCTTTTATGAGGTCATTGAGCTCGCTATCAGATTTTTTGTCTTCTTCGTCAAAAGCAGGCAAGTTGTCTACTTGTATATCTTTAGTCTGTTCCAAAACAAATCGTGTTGCGTTCCAGATTTTGTTTGCAAATTTGGAATACGCTTTTACTTTCTGAGTATCAAAATTTACATCATTACCTGGCCCAATACCAACAACCATAGACATTCTAATTGCATCAGTACCAAATTGGGATATTATCTCCTCAGGCTCAACACCATTCTTCAACGATTTGCTGAATTTCTGACCTTTTGCGTCACGTACCATACCGTGAATGTAAACTGTCCTGAAAGGTATATCATCTAAAAGATATTTGCTAAGCATTACCATGCGTGCCACCCAAAAGAAAAGTATTTCGTACCCAGGGTTCATGAAACTTGTTGGATGATATGATTCTAGGTCTTTTGTTTTTTCTGGCCATCCTAGGGTAGAGAAAGTCCAAAGTCCAGAAGAGAACCAGGTATCCAGACTGTCAGCGTCTTGTTGCCATCCTTCACCAGATGGAGCTTCTGTACCGGAGTATATTTCTTCTCCTTTGTACCACACCGGGATGCGATGACCGTAAAGTATCTGTCTAGAAATGCACCAATCGCGCAAGTTATCTATCCAGTTAAAATACACTCGTTCAAAGTGTTCAGGCATTATTTTTACTTGGCCATCGGCAACTGGCTCTTTCATCAAGTCCTTGAGCGTTTTACCTCCTTTGCTTGGTATTGGTTTGTTCACATCGATGAACCATTGTAATTTTGGTAACGGTTCAACAACAGCACCAGTTCTCTCTGAGGTTGATATATTCTGATTTATTTCTTCTTCTTTTTCGAGTAAGTTTTCGTTTCGAAGCCATTCCACGATAACCTCCCGAGCTTCAGTTGTTTTCTTACCCAAAATTCTTTCATCTCCGACAGTCATTTTTGCATATTCGTTTATCACCGGCAGAACTGGAAGCTTGTGCTGTTGAGACATTTCCCAGTCTATCTGACTGTGGGCTGGGGTAACACCTAGGGCGCCGGTACCAAAATCTTTCTCAACCTTATCATCTGCGATAATTTTTATATGTATGGGCACTCCGCAGAAAACTGCATCATATTCCTTGCCTACAAATTCTCGATACCGATCATCTTCTGGATGTACAGCTACGGCTACGTCTCCAACCTTTGTCTCGGGACGAGTAGTAGAAATAGCAATAGGGAAGTCTTTCCCGTATTTGAATGTATATAATTTTCCTTTTCGTTCTTCGTATACAACTTCGTCATCGGCTATGGTTGTCTGACCTTTAGGGTCCCAGTTGATAACTCTGTAACCTCTGTAGATAAGTCCTTCGTTGTACATTGTTTTAAAAGCTGTACGAACTGCTAAACTTCTTTTTTCATCGAGTGTAAAAGCTTCTCGAGACCAGTCTAAAGACGATCCGAGGAGTCGCATCTGTTTTTGCATTTCCTTTTGGTTTTTTAAACCAAACTCTTGCACCATGTTGAAGAATTCTTCGCGTGAAAAATCGTGACGGGATTTACCAGTTTCTTTGTTTAAATCTTTTTCAAAACGAGCTTGTGTTGCTATGGCCGCATGGTCAGTTCCTGGTACCCAAAGGGTTCTTTTGCCACGCATTCGGTTAAATCGAATAACCGCGTCTTGTAGGCTGTGCTCTAGAGCATGTCCCATGTGTAGCCTACCGGTCACGTTTGGTGGCGGTAATACTAGGGAGAAAATAGGTGCATTGGGATCAGTAGCGCCTTTTTCGATACAAATATCAGGATTGAAAAATCCAGAGTCTTCCCAGAGCTTATAAATACGGTCTTCGGTGTCCTTGGCACTGTAGGGTTTTAGAAACTTCTCGTTTATTTCCATACAACAAATATATCATTTTAGGGTTACTTTTTCTAGTATTTTTAAAATAGGTAAACAAAAACGCCACTAGGAACTTTCCCTAGCGACGTCGTTTTCTTTTGGTTTCTATCTATGAGCCCTCACAGCTCGTAATTTTTACTGTCTAATCCATTCGTCTGCTTTTTCTTTTCCTCTTCTTGTTTCAATAATACGGTGCAGGTCATCTCCTGTACTCTTACCTACGCCTGGAAGTTTAGAGAGCTCGCTCCATTTTTGTTGGAGCACCCATTCAAGCGTCTTAGGACCCGCTGGGGCGATTTTGAATATCCCTGTATGGATACCTTTGCTTTTAAAATCTTCCGGGTTAAGGTCAGTTTTGAGTTTCCATACTCTCCAAAAATCTATATTGTAACCCCTGTCTTTCAGAAGTTGTTCAACTTCGCTTATTCTTATAAACATCGCACCCTTCCCCCCTATTGTCAGTATAAAATCTTGTTTGCCGAGGCTGTATATGTGGTTTAGGGTAAAAATTCCCACCCTCTCACATTCAGTTATCAGTGTACGGTAGTGGCCACCTAGAAGATTTTTTAGTTTTGTGTTACCATCTCTTCCCATGAATTTATGTTTCCCATCTTGCATCTCCTTCAAAATTTCTCTTGCTTTTGCCGAGGCAGGGCTAAGATCAACCGACGCAACTCTAGTTACGGCAGAATACTCTAGAAAGTCTATGCTCTCCCATCCATTTTCACTCAGATGTTCTACGATTTCGATGTCACTTTGCACAACATTTGGCTCGTAAGCCATTCTGGCTGATTTCTGGTCTGTTGTCTGTTCTCGAGAAGTTGAAGGTTTTGATGCTGGTTTATTAAAGTAGTTAAAGGATAAAACCAGTATCAAGACTAACACCGGTAGCCAAATATAAACTGGAACTCCAGAACCTGAATTTTCTGGCAAATCAGGTTGATCTCGGTTTATTTGGTTTCTAGTTGAGGTTTTTTCGAGTTCGGCGGTATCATATGCCATGGTAAAAAAGAAAAAAAGGTAATTGATTGAGAAGAAGTTAATTTATATACAGGACTTTTCCTGCAGGGATAAAATAATTCTCCGAATTCGGAAAACGATTAAACAGGGGATTGTGAGGCTCCCCGTGAAAAAGGTTGGATTATGTCAAAAAACAAAAACCCACAAATGTGGGCTTCGTTGTGATAATACCATAAAAAGATGCTTTGTCCAGTGTGCGCGGTACAGGATTCGAACCTATGGCCTTGTCTACGTCAAAGACACGCTCTACCAACTGAGCTAACCGCGCTTATTTTATGGTTTTATCTTTATAAAACCATCCTGCACTATCTTAGCAATATAATCCTTTCTTTTCAATTTTTTTAACTTCAACTCAATTTTCTTAGCTTCCATTAGGGTTCTATATTCCTGAGAAAAAACCAGTTCAAATGCCTTCATTCTTTTTGTGGTAAATGTGTTTTCAGCTAGATGTTGCTTTACTCTTCTGTTTAAATCAGCAGTGCTCCCTATATAAAAACCACCTTTTTGGTTTTTTAAAATATATACAAATCCCATATGTAATAAGACTATAACAAGCCGACGTTTCAGTCGGCTCTCCGACCCTTAAGGCGTCGGAGTTTTTTCTATTCTCTCAAGTGCTAGCAAGAAGGCCCCGTTGCGCAGGCTTGTATTGTGATCTTTGGCTAGTTTCCAGATCTTTTGCGCCGAGTCGGCTAGGATTGGATTTAGTTTGTCGAAAACTTCTTTTTCGCTCCAATGTTCGCCCTTTAGGTTTTGCTCCCATTCGAAGGTAGACACAGTGACACCACCGGAGTTTGCTAGAACGTCCGGAATAACATGAATTCCTTTACTAAACAAAACATCATCCGCGTCTGGTGTGATAGGGCCATTCGCAAGTTCCAGGATTATTTTTGCTTTTACGTCTTTCACATTTTCACCTGTAATCTGGTTCTCAAATGCAGCAGG
>DATDUL010000043.1:0-20102 GCA_036517715.1 Minisyncoccota bacterium | reverse complement strand
TACAATGAAGCTATGGAAAAATATGGCAACGACCGACCGGACATCCGTGAAGACAAGAATGATCCGAACTTGCTTGCGTTCCTGTGGGTGGTAGATTTTCCAATGTTTGAGAAAACTGGCGAGGACAACGTGGATGGTACTGGTGAATGGACCTTCACCCACAATCCATTTTCCAAACCTCGCGCGGAACACATGGCTGACTTTATGAACAAACAAAACATCGGCAACATATTAACCACGCAGTACGATATCACCTTAAACGGCTATGAGATCGGTGGGGGAAGTATCCGAAACCACGAAGCCAAAGCGCTCAGGAATACTTTTGAAATCATGGGTTACAATGCAGAACGAATAGACCTTAATTTCAAGCACATGCTAGAAGCACTGGATTTCGGTGCTCCACCACACGGAGGTATCGCTTGGGGTTTTGACCGTCTGATGATGATACTTCACAACGAACCAAACATTCGTGAAGTTATCCCGTTTGCGAAAACTGGCGAGGGTAAGGACCTGATGATGAATGCTCCTGCCCAAATACCCGAAAAACAAATGAAAGAGCTGGGTATCAAATTAAACAAGTAATTTTCTATGACTAATAAATTATTAAATAAAAAATGCGTGCCGTGCGAAGATAAAAGCATGGACCCTTTTACTCCTGAGGAAGCACGGAACTATATGCCGGATGTTCCAGAATGGGTGCTTGCAGAGGATGGCAAAAGCATCAGTCGGGAATTTAAATTTGCAGACTTTATCGGTTCGATAAATTTCATCAACAATGTCGCCGACATCGCCGAAGAAGAAGGACATCATCCAGACATAGAAATACATTACAATAAAGTTAAGTTAACCCTCTCCACCCACTCCATCGGTGGCCTGTCCGAGAATGATTTCATCGTAGCGGCGAAGGTAGATGCGCATAGAGCATAAAGACGGTTGACAAAAACACTAATAAAATATATGCTGGAAAAGCAATGAAAAATATTATAAACGCAAACAAAATTCATCACCCCTCAATGCCTCTTGACGACAAGGGATTGAGTTAGTTTGCGCGCATAGTAATTACCTCAAGTAAAAAGCCCTTCTCGTCAAGAGAAGGGCTTTTTCTGTTATCAAATAACGTTAAAAATATGAATACATCACAAAAACTAATAAATACAATAAGGAAATACGACTTCAAGGGGCTAAATAATGAATTTAGAGAGAGTCTTGAACTTAGCATAACTAAAGCTGTCAGTGAGAACAAGCCTATCAACTTGATTTCTTTCACCTGCTCTACAATCAATTCAGAATATCTTTTCAGCGACACGCCATGGTTGTATGTGAGTACAAATCCAAAAGGGAACAATCTAACGTCTGATGTGGCTAGGTTGAAAGAAATTTTTGATGATTTAAGAGATATATATCCAAGAGTAGAACTGAACATCTTGATTGGTAACACCGACCCGTATTATATCTACCTGCAACAATTCAAAAACTTTCCAAAACAGAAAGACATGCTCTGGCAGGAATTCAGTACTCGCTGGAGTGCATATAAAATAAACTTTGAAAAATGGGTGAGGGGATTGATCCCTGAAGTTCGAGTTATCAGCTGGTACAAATTTGAAAAAGATACTGAGAGTAAAACTGGCAGATCGTTCGAAAAAGAATATGAAAAAGTTAAACAAGACATATATTCGTATTTCACTAAAGATCAGCTTGAATGGGAATTCAGAAAACTACAAACCCAGTTCGGTAAGGGTAACTATTTCGAAAATCTAGAGAAACCTGATGACGCAATGCTCAAAGACTGGATTGTTAGAAAGTTTACAGAATACGCAGTACAAGCAAAATGGATATATGAGAATATTCCGAACGCCATACTGATACAAAACGAAAAGCCAAGTGACCTACGTTCACAGATGTATCAGCCAGTAATTAAAAAAGAATTTGATGATTCTTTGCCGATAGTATATTTCTTTGGTGTTGATGATTCTGGTTACCAATAAAGTGCTTGTTGTCTTTGTGTGTGTTGGATGCTTCGGCATATGACACGCTAGATACAACTAGTTCTTTTCACAACTAAAAATGGGATAAAAAATGGTACAGCCACAAGCAGTATTAGATGTTTTTTTGAGATATGAGCAAAATGTATTACTCGTTGACAAAAAAAACTTATACAAGACGGTAGAGGCAGCCGTCGAAAACAACTGCCTGACATTGTTGATATTCTCTTGTCTTGCTACTGTGCGCAACAAAGAAGAGCTTGTTTTGGATTTTTTCCAGACCCTATTCTTTGACGGAGGTCACAAAAAAAGACTTAGTCATGCTGCAACAAGAGCGTTTCAACTTGTTCAAGAAGTCGAAAACTTGGGCTTGTCTGTAAAAGTGGTTCCAATACTTGTGGATACCGAACCCATACGAACTTGGGGTTGGACGATTTCACAAGAAGAAGTCACCCTCGCATGCGAGCTCATGATAGAAGAAGCAAACGATTCAGGTCTTTTGCCTAAAAATTGGCAACCCATTCTATTGTCAGATTTGGAAGCATTGTGTACAGGTAACTGCACCTTCTCTAACTGCTTGGATTGGGCAAATGGTGCTGGAAAGCATACTATTGCTATTCAGGAACAGGAAAGACACCTTGCAAAGTTTGCAGATCGCTATGAGTTCCCACTTGGACTTCGAAAGACAGCCACCCGTCAAGTGGCAGCGTATGCCCTAGAAGGAGCAATCCTTGAAGAACTCTTCCCAGATGCTCTACTGCTCCAGTCAGAGTGGCCATGGGCGGAAAAAGATAAACTCTACCAATGGTTTCGGAAAAAGCCATTGCAAATCGTTCACCCATTTCAAAAATAAAACAACATGCGTCGAACACTCAATCGTGCGTGTGGTGGATTACCGCTACACAACTAAACCAAAGGACATGAGAAAAATTCTCGTGTCCTTTTTATGTAGAATTATTTTTCGTTTATTTGCACTAAGAAACTTTCGAGTATGTTTGCATAAGTGTTGAGGCTTTTTATATCAACCCATTCTTCATCACTGCCAATACCTCCTCCAATTGGACCAAATTCAACACCAGGACAACCTACTGATGCAAAGTGTCGTGCATCTGAAGTACCATTTGCACCCCGTAGTACAGCTTTTTTGTTTATTTTTGCGCTAGTTGATTGAGCTAGTAGTTTCAGATAAGGATTATCTTGTTTTGTAAACAATGGAGATTCTTTTTCGATGATCTGAACCTTCATATTCTCGGCTATTTTTTTAATATTTTCCAAAATAGTTTTTTTATCTTTCTCTATAAATCTGATGTCTAAACTAACAGAGCAATCATCAGGGATTTTGTTGATAGAGGTATTAGTACTGATAATACTGCTCAGATTAACAGTAGTAATCCACTTTTCTTTTTTGGGTATAGGGAATTTTTTTGCAAGCCGATTTAGAAAATTATTCATTTTCCAAACAGCATTTTCGCCTCGCCAAGGATAAGCGCCGTGAGCGGTGAGTCCGCGCGCTAAAATTTTAAGCCACAACACTCCTTTCGCCATATGCACAATATCAAAATTTGTCGGTTCGGTTGCAATAACAAACTCTGCCCTCACTCCTTTTTCTATTTGTAATTTTGTACCATTGAAACCACCAACTTCTTCATCAGTGACCAACTGAATTGCAACAGGGTAACTTAGGTCTTTAGCTAATTTTTTAAAAAGAAGTATAACCGCTGCCGCATTACCTTTCATGTCCATTGAGCCTACGCCATAAAGTCGCCCTTTTATTATCTTTGGAATGTAATTTTTCTCCAAGCCAGGGACTACGTCTAAATGTACATTAAACAAAACTTTGAATTTTTTGGGTCTAATTTTTGTGTTATATACTAGTGCACTAGGAATGCCGGCGCGTTCAAAATGTTCGATTGTGTATCCATCGAGGTGTGACAGTGCCAAATCTAAAACATTTTTTAATTCTTGCTTGTTATCATCAGTAGATCTGATTGAAACGAATTTTTTAGTTAAATCAAGTATTTCTTTTTCCATATATAAAGTTTAAACCGGGTAGGCGACTGATTCGCTTACCCGGTTTGGATTATAACATAAAAGATGGCATCAAAAAATTTCCGCTGTTACTGTGTCTGAGTTTCCGTGCAGACGACCATTTTGCGCTTCGGTGGTGGTTAATGCGAGAAACTCGCGGTGGCCTCCCATCCAGGTGGGGATTCCATCTACTGTTCCTACAAAAACACGATCGATAAAGGCATATTCTTGTTCGTCGTCAGTGTTAAATACTTTCGGCGCTTCAAGTTCGGGTTGAATAATATAAGGACCTCTTTCCCTTAAATTAGAACGCAGCATTTTCCTGAATCTCTTGTCAGACAACAATCCGGTTAAGTGTCCGTAGCATCCAAAAGTACCTTGAATCGGTTTGGCCCGTAATGTTTGTTCGCCACTGGCTACTTTATCAGGATCGACGCCAACAGAGGTTAGAAATTGACCGAATTCCACTGAAATTCGATTTCCCGAAAATTCTGAATAGGGTTTGCCGTTTTCCAAATGTTCAACTAAACCGGACGATAACAAATCTTTTTCTGATAATATGGGGAATGCCATATCCATCGTGGCCATATATCTTTTGGTGTCGTTAATGCGCCTTACATCACCTATGGGTAATATAGGATCGTCCACATTGAATGTCAAAGAGTGGGCTTTGATGATCCGTCGTATCTCTGGATCTTCGAGTAGGGGGTGCTTCACTGCCATGTCTGGTTGTTTTAACTTGTCTATCGGGTCTGAAGTTCTACAATAGAGCAGATATTTGCAACCTCCATTTTCGTTAATGTGTCGCAGGAAATCTTCAGGCCCAAAAAACTTATTGAACCCGGATATCCTAAAAACTTCCTCGTCAGAAAGCGGGTCACTTCCAAATTTCCCAAACTCTGTTTCTCTCATTGCAATGTACTTTTGTTCGGTGACGGCCAAAAGGGCAATAGGCATGTTAAATTTTTTACGCAGGCTATCGAGCAGGACTCGAGTTTTTTGTGCATAGAATGATTCAACTCCGTTGCTACATATTTGAGCAAGGGGACCATAATGCGCCCAACTGTTTTCTAACTCGAATATTCTTTTGCGCAGTATTTTGCAAACTTCTTGCACGGACATCCCAGCTAAGACTTTTAGGTGCTGGTGGTTTAGTCCTTGCATGTCAATTTGCACAATATAATTCGTGCAACCTTCCGAAGATATACAATATTTGTAGTCTTCTGGATGTTCTCGATTCAAATCAACCAGATTTTCAAAAGCACGATTGTACTCTCTATACAATATGGTTAATGCTTCGGTTACGACCTTTGGGTATTCAACACGAATACTTGGGAAGGTGAAGAACGGAGAGAGAGAGGACTGAATATCAGCTCTCGTGTGCATGGAGGCGGTTATTTTTTCCATTTTTTATGATATTTTTTTGTGAAGGAACGAGTGAACAAATTTCGATTATCTAAATCGAAAAAACGACCTCAGTATGAGATCGTTTTTTGAAAGTTCGTAATTGTGGGTAGGGGAGATATTACAAACACTCTGAAACGGCCTCACGGGTAAGTGAGTTCCGTCTTCGTAGTGACACGGCGTTTACTGTAATATCGAAATTCATAATTTATAGATTACTCCTTTTCAGGAATTTGTCAAGGGCTTTGGCGTCGCGCTTTAGCCACAATACGTTGGCTTCTATGCGTTCCTTGGCTTGTTCTATGGACCTGGTTGCCCCTGGTGCAGGGCGAGTCTTGAAGAAGGTTTTGTAGAAATCTAGATGCTTCTTTTCGGGGCTATTTTTTAGGATTTCCAGAAGTCTCCCTAGGCTGTGTCCGCCGTCGCCGTACCGATTTAGCATTGTTTGCCAATTTGTTTTCATGGATTTGATCCAGATATCGCGACCGAGCGGATTTAGAGCTAGATAGGAAAGTATCCCGATGGTGTCTTGGGGTCGCACATTCTCTGATAAGGCAAAGTGTGCAGTCTCGCAAAGTAACTTGTCGTTTTCAAAGTCACCGAGGGCGTAACCAATGCGATTTTTTTCTTCGTGCAGAGTTTCGGTTTTGTATAACTTTATGAATTCTTTGTATTCTTTTTCTCCTCCGTACTGAGCTGTGATGCTATATACTAGGCCCCGCATGTTTGCATCAACTTTCTTTTTCGTACGAATATCAGAAAAAAGCTTTTTTATATTCTTAACCACTTCCGGCAAACCAGCTTGTCCGAGTACAGTGATAACCAGCGGACGCAAAAGAGTATCGGTATGAGCATCGCTTGTTTTCGACTCAAATCCGAGCTTCTTGTAAATTGGCGAGTACAAATCAATAACAAATTTATTTAATTTGTTATTACTCTTGCTTTTAGCAAAGATTTGTCTCAAAGCTCCCAGTCCGGCTGATATTTCTGACCAAACTATATAATCCTCCTCATCTTTGTAAGACAATAGAAAATCCAATACATAATCAACTGGTATTCGCCCCGAGGCATTCAAGGCAAAAAGGTCACGGATGATACCGAGTCGGTCAACATTGCTTATTTCTTTCCGTAGTACAGCTTCCTTTAGATTAAGCAAAAGTTCGTGCGAGTATTCGGTCCGGAAAAAACTTGTTTCATTCTTGTTTACCTTAAACCAACTAGAATCGTTTTGAAGTGTTATTTGTTTCTTGTCTAGAAATATGTTTTCTGTGCCATTTTCGGTCTGTAAGGTAACTGGAACAGGCCAGGTTGTCTTGTTATGTGCTTGTTTGCGCGATATTGGGCTAGTAAAGTATCTTTCTTGAGTTAGGGTTATTTTATTATTTTTCTTTGCTATTTGTACAATCGGGTAACCAGACTGGCTAGTCCACACATCCATCATTTTCTTTACTGGTTTTTTGCTTACTTTCTCAAAAGATTCCCACAGGTGTATGGTTTCTGTGTTTTTGTAACTATGCTTTTTCAGATAATGCCGTAAACCATCACGGAAAGCATCTGGGCCGATATATGAGGCAAGCATGTGAATGACACAGGCACCTTTGGAATACGATATCTCGTCGAAAATTTCTCCAATCTCGCTTGGATGATGTACCGGGACTTCGATCGGGTGAGTATTTTTGAGTGCGTCCAGACGCATGGCCATACCAGTGCCATGCTTACCAGTCACAAACCGCTCCCAGATTTTCCATTCCGGGAAAAGCTTGTCGATGACTATGTATGGAATATAAGAAGCGAACCCTTCGTTGAGCCACAGGTGGGTCCACCACTCCATGGTAACCAAGTTACCAAACCATTGATGAGCTAACTCATGAGCGATGACTTCTACGATCAGTTCTTTTGTTGAAAGCGAAGTGTTGTTTTCATCAACAAGGAGTCCCATTTCCCGAAAGGTAATTGCGCCCCAGTTTTCCATCGCAAGGGAAGTGAAGTCTGGGATTGCAATCATATCAAGAGTATCGAGTGGATATGGAATATCGAAATACTCTTCATAGAAATCCAAAACCTTTGAAGTTACCTCTAAGGCAAATCCGGCTTGTGATTTTTTTCCAGGAGTTGTATAAACGCGGACTAGGACACCATTTTTGGATTTCTTCTCTATATATTCAAATTTACCGACGATAAATGCGAGCAGGTAAGTCGACATTTTAGGTGTTGGAGCAAAGCGTACAACTTCGAATCCAGCTTCATGTTCTATTTTAGAAACAGGCAGAGTATTCGATATCGCGGTTTGACCCTTCGGCACTACCAGGGATACATGGAATACGGCTTTGTGAGCTGGTTCGTCAAAACAAGGGAAAGCTCGGCGGGCATCAGTGGCTTCGAATTGGGTAGTTGCTAGATGATTGACCTTACCTTCATAAACATACGAACTGCGATAAAATCCTCGCATTTTGTCGTTTAGGATACCAGTGAAAGCAATAGTCAGTTTATTTTTACCTTTTGGTAAATTTTCTGGAAAAGTAAAAGTAGCTGTTTCGTTTGCTTCGTTATGAGTTACCTTGCCGAAAATTTTAATTTTTTTTAATTCAAATTCTACGGTGTCTATTTGTATTTCTTTGGAATGCAGGGTTACTACTTTGGTCGGGGAGGAGACATTTATAGTTATTGTTTCGATTCCAGAAAAAGTGAAATTTTCCAAGTCTGGGCGTAGTTTTATATCGTATTCAATTGGATAAATTTTGGTGGACAGTCTAACTTTTGGCTTTTTGTTTTTCATCCCAAAAATGTTAGCATAGAATGCATGGAAACAGAAACCCGGGATGCCTACACCATCAAGACGGAAGCCTTTGAGGGGCCTTTTGGTTTGTTGTTGTCTTTGGTAGAAGACAGGAAACTCTTCATCAACGATGTGTCGTTGGCCCAAGTTACCGAAGATTATCTGAAATATATAAACAATCTACCAAAAGAGGAAAAGGAAGAAATAGCTAGTTTCATCCTGGTAGCGGCAACTTTGATTTTGATCAAATCCAAGTCCCTCCTGCCGGATTTGTCTTTGTCTCCCGAAGAAGAAACCGACATCAAGAATTTGGAAGACCGACTGAAGCTGTACGAGTTGTATAGTAACTTAGCAGTTCATATCAAAGACAATTTTGGTAAAAAAATAATTTTCCCGAGCGAAGAGCGTAAGCTAGAAGTCAAAATTTTCCTGCCCGATAGTCAGATTACCAAAGAAAGCATGCTGGACTTGGCCTCTGCCTTATTAAACAGGCTCCCAGGCAAGGCCAAGCTCGGAGAAGTTGAAGTAAAGAAGGTTATCAGCATCGAAGAAATGATTGATAAGCTAACTGACAGGATACAGTCTACTTTAAAATTCAATTTCCGAGAATTTTCTGGGGCCGCAAAAACCAAGGAAGAAAAAGTTTTCGTTATAGTGGGATTTCTAGCAATGCTCGAGATGATCCGAACTGGAATCCTGGAAGCGATGCAAGAAAACAGTTTTTCCGATATTATTATTGAGAAGCAAATAAACAACCATGAAATTAGCGAATAAAATAGAAGCAATACTTTTTTTTAAAGGGGAACCAATATCCAGCAAAAAGTTGGCGGGTATGCTCAAAGTCTCCGAAGCAGAGATAAATGAAGCCACCGATGAATTAGCGGCTAGTTATACAGACCGTGGTTTTGTGCTGATTAAAAATGCTGACGAATATTCTCTGGGTACAAACCCAGAACTGTCAGATTTGATTGAAGAAATGCAAAAAGAAGAGTTGAATAAATCACTCTCCAAGGCAAGTTTAGAAACCCTGACTATAATACTTTACAAAAATGGAGCCAGTCGGTCTGCTATCGACTACATCAGAGGAGTAAATTCCAGTTTCACTTTGAGGGCGCTTTCGATGCGTGGGTTGGTAGAGAAAGTTACCGACCCTAAAGATACTCGCAGATACATTTATCAGCCGACGGTAGAACTGCTGTCGTATATGGGAGTAACCAGAGTAGAAGAGTTACCGGAATTCGAAAACATAAAACGCAATTTTGTCGAAGCGGAAAAGAATTTAGAAAACAACGTAGAAGAATCTTCATAAAAATCAGGTATGCAAATCACTAAATACGAAAAAGGTTTGTTAGTTTTGCTTGTTATTATCGGCATAGTTGGTGGCGGTTTTTATATCGAAAACAAGAAAAGAGAAGAAACTTTGGAAGCTCAAAGAATGGAGAAGGTAAGGAAAGAACTTGAAGTACAACAACGAATCCAGGATGCTTTGGGTAGCATAGAGCTTGAAGCAAAGTCTTTTTCTGTATACGACATCGATACCCACAAACGAATATACGGCAGGAACGATAATACTAAAATGCCTTTGGCATCACTAGCAAAGACGATGACTGTCATGGTGGCGCTAGATACCAATACCAAAGACTTTATTAAAATCACTCCAGAATTTTTAAAAGAAGAAGGAGAGTATAATTTGGTAGAAGGGGAAATATGGAATGTAAAAGACCTGTCTCGTTTTGCTTTGATACTGTCGTCAAACGACGCGGCGTCTGCCATCACCCGTGGAGATAAAAAATTTGTTAGCAGGATGAATGAAAAAGCTAAAGCCATCGGCATGAACAACACAACTTTTTGGAATGTTACTGGTTTGGATTATGGAGAAGACTCTGCTGGGGGTTACGGTACCGCCGAAGATGCAAATAAATTAGCAGCATACGCGCTTTCAAATTACAGCGAAGTATTCGAGTCTACTATCTGGCCAGCGCTACGACTGAAATCCGAGTCAGGTTACACTCACGACCTCGTGAATACAAATTTGATAATCAAAGAAGTGCCAGGAATATTATTTTCGAAAACTGGCTTCACGGATTTGGCTGGTGGTAACTTAACTGTAATATTCAACAATGCTTATGCCCACAGACTCGCAGTCACTTTGCTCGGCTCAACTATGCAAGGCAGGTTCTCCGACATGGAAAAAATAGTAGAAGCACTGTATAATTTACAGTATGAGATTTAAAAAAGTTTTTTTCTTCCTATTTACCTTTCTGCTGGTTGTATTGCCTTATATAACCTTAGCTCAGAACCAAAACGTCGGTTTTGTCGAAACTAATATCTGGTATTCCAAGGATCCTTTCGAGGAAGGGGACAAAATTAAAGTATATACTTTGGTGTTCAATCCATCTGCCAAGAACTTCAAAGGCACAGTATCATTTTTCGACAAGACAATTCTTTTGGGTAAAAAAGATTTCACTATTTCCAGCTTGAGTGCTGAACCAGTTTTTGTCGACTGGACTGTCACAGTCGGAGGTCATCAGATATTTGCTCGCATCGAGAACCCGCGCCTTGAAGTTTCTGCAGGAAAATACGAAGAAATTTCTTTGGCTAATACGGAAACCGATAAAAGTGAGCACACGGTCGCCAAGAAACTTCCAAACGTTAAAGAGGTCAAAGAAAAAATAAACGAGACCTTGGACTCTAGTATTAAACCGATTGAAAACCTGCAAAATAAAATAAACGAGAGTTTACCACCATCGGTTAGCAAGCCAGTTAACAATGCTTTTGGATTTATCGAGGAAGCTAGAATGAATGCTTCAGAGTCGATCGAAGAGAAACGCACAGAAGTGAAAACCGAGATAGATGAAATTCAAGAATCCGCTAAACAAGCCGAAGACAAAAAAAATGAAGACATTGGAATAGAAGAAGACCCCTCAACAACCCCAGCTAAATCAGAAACTATCAACCTTCCGGAAGCTCCGATGAAGTATGTGTCATTATTTTTCCTAACCGTTTTGAGTTATGTGTTGAAATACAAAATACTCTTTTATCTGCTTGCGATAGTCATAATTTACCTAATTATTCGTTTGATTATAAAACTGTTCAAGTAGTTTGTTTTTTGGGTTTAATTTTGTAAGATAAGTAAATGTATACCAGAATCCCGTTTGTTCTCTTGTTTGTTTCTTCGGTACTCTGGGGGCCGTTTTGGTCTTCGATGATTTTACTCCTGATTGGTGTTGCTCTGTATAACTATTTCTTTGAGGGTCCGGTTTTGATGTTTTTAATGGACCTTATGTATGGTGTACCGCTGGAGAGATTTTACGGTTATACTTTTGTCGCTTTTTCTTCTGCACTGGTACTGCTGTTCCTTGCTGAATACATAAAGCAAAAATCAAGATTTAAAACCTTTTATGAAAAAAATATTTCTTAAAAAAAGAGGACGATATCATAGTGTGCTTGTTGATCCGGATGAAATCTTCTTGGATTCTAAAAACCTGGCTGGATTCAACGAGCAACAGTTTGAAGGACGAATCGAGAAACCGATCAAAAGTCGCACCATATATTCTGTAGGTATATTTTTCATAGTTTTTATTTTAGTTTTTTCTGGACAGTTGTTTAATTTACAAATTAAAAATGGTGAATCTTATTTCAAAAGAAGTGAGAACAATACTCTAAACAAAGCCATCATCTTTGCCGAAAGAGGGATCATCTATGATCGCAATGGTGTAGAACTGGCCTGGAACAGTAAACCAGATGTTGCCGAAGCGGGAGTATTTTCAACCCGGATGTACAAGACTCCTGGATTTTCCCATGTGCTCGGCTACTTGAGTGCTCCTGCCAAAGATGACAAAGGTGTGTTTTGGCAAACTGAATTCGTAGGCAAGGACGGTTTGGAAAAAGTTTATGCGGATAGGTTGGCTGGGGAGAACGGTGCCAAAGTTATAGAAATAGACGCCCATGGTTCGGTGCATTCGGAAAACATAGTAAACACTCCAAAGCGAGGGGAAGACTTGTACACCACTATCGACTCGCGACTACAAGGTGAACTGTATAATCTGATAGCAGAGCATTCCCGAGCGAATTCTTTTATTGGTGGAGCTGGGATAATTATAAACGTAGAAAATGGTGAAATTTTGACTTCGACGAGTTACCCCGAATACGATCCACTGGTGCTTTCTTTTGGTAAAGATTCTGAGAAAATTCAAGGTTACTTAAAAGATAAGCGCAAAGTATTCCTCGACAGAGCAATCTCGGGTTTGTATGCTCCAGGTTCGATAGTCAAACCATTTTTTGCTTTGGGTGCCTTAGCTGAAAAAATAATAGACCCATACAAAGAAATACTTTCGACTGGATCCATAGCTATTCCTAATCCATACGTAAAGGGCGCAGAAACAGTTTTCAAAGACTGGAAGGCACATGGTTGGACAGACATGAGCGAGGCCATCGCGGTTTCTTCCGACGTGTATTTTTATGCTATTGGTGGTGGTTTCGAATCACAGAAGGGGTTGGGAATTACCAACCTAAATAAATACGCAAGACTTTTTGGAATTGGAGAGAAGACCGGAGTTGATTTGCCGGATGAGAAAAGCGGAAATATACCCAGCCCGGAATGGAAACTGAAAACTTTCAAAAATGATCCGTGGCGTATAGGTGATACTTACCACACTGCTATCGGTCAGTACGGTTTCCAGGTCACACCGCTTGAGATGGCTCGGGCTACAGCGGCGCTAGCAAACGGAGGCACATTGGTAACTCCTCATTTCATAAACAACGACGACCGTGAAGCATTAGTAAAACAAATAGTTGATGAGAAAATTCTCGATTCGCATTATACTAGTGTCAGAGAGGGGATGAGAGAAGCAGTGACCTACGGAACAGCCGCCACTATGAATGTTCCTTTTGTAGATGTCGCAGCTAAAACCGGTACTGCTCAGGTGGGTATTTCCAAAAACAAGGTGAATTCTTGGGTTATAGGTTTCTTCCCGTACGAGAACCCAAAATACGCTTTTACTGTTATGATGGAGTCAGGACCAGCTGTCGGCACCGTAGGCGCAGCCCCAATAATGAGGCAATTACTAGACTGGATGGCTATCTACACTCCGGAATACTTCGATAAACAGCCCTAGCTCTTTACAAAAGCGATAATATAGTGTATAATACACAAGTGAATAAATTTCTACAAAAGTTAAAAAATCATCTAATTCCACACGAGGGTAACAATTTTGAACCGCACATAGCAAAGCGTGAGGCTTTTAAATTCGCCGTACTTCTACTCATAATTCTAGAACTTGGATTCTTGGTCCAGATGTTTGTGGTTTTCGATAAAACGAAATTCTTGGCTTCAGTTTTGCCTGGCGTGCTTACCAACATGACCAATGAAAAAAGAACCGAGAATCAACTAGCGAGTCTGACAACCAACCCGCTTCTAGTACAGGCTGCTCAGTTGAAAGCAAATGACATGGCCGCACGGGGTTACTTTTCACATGATACTCCTGACGGTAAAACTCCTTGGTACTGGTTAGATCAAGTTGGCTACACATATCAATACGCTGGCGAGAACCTAGCGGTAAACTTCGTCGAATCCAAAGATGTCACCGAAGCTTGGATGAACTCTCCGTCACACAGAGCAAACATAGTAAAAGGTAACTATACTGAAATCGGTATAGCCGTTTCGAGTGGTATGTACAAAGGCAGAGAAAGTATTTTCGTGGTTCAATTTTTCGGAAAGCCAATTACAAAAACAAGGTTGAGCGACATAATATCAATAACCAGTACCAAACCAGCAACCACCAACACCAAACCAGCAACTACCAAAACAACAAAAACTAAAGTAGTTACTCCTAAACCAACTGAAGTCAAAAAAGAAGCACCAAAACAAGTATCCGGACAAACAGCTCCGGTTCAAGAAAAGAAAGTAGTCAAAAAAGTCCCAACCGATAAAGTTTTGGGTGAAGATATCGAAAATGCACTTACTTCACCAAAAAGTTCCCTAAAAACAATTTACTTGGTTGTCGGAGTTTTGGCCATGATACTGCTCTTGAGCTGGTTGAGATTTAAAAATGCTCCAGTGAAGGCCATACTCCGCAGTGCGTTCCTGATAGCCGTCATTGTGGCCCTTGTTTACATAAATGAGAAAATATTTCCGGTCAATACGTTGACCCCGACTCCTTCGGCTAATAGCATTTCAATAGAAAAGTAAGGAAACTCGTCAAAACTAGCTTCAAGTTTTATGTTTTGATATAATAAAGCCCATGCAAAAGGCGAAATTATTTTTAGTGCTTGGTTTCTGGATTGCGGTACTACCTTACTTGGGTTTTCCGATATTACTCAAAAACATACTTTTTTCAATTACAGGCTTAATCCTGGTTTATTTTGGTTTGATGATACGTTCAAAGATGCCTAGAAACAAGAAAAACTTCGACAACTTTTCTGAAAATAATTCCAATAATTTTTAACCAATGCCAATACAAGATTTTTTTAGAAATAGGAAAGTAAAAACAGCTGGAGTGGTAATACTTGTGGTTGTTTTTTTCTTTCTCGGAGCTTATTTCGGAGGCAAACACAGTGAACAGTTAGGTAAATTCGTACCACTTTCAGAAGTCAGCGGAGAGATGAAACCAGGAGTGAACTTCGAAACATTCTGGAAAGTTTGGAATGCTATCGACGAAAAGTATCCGGGTGCCAAGGAAGTAACCGATGAGGAAAGAGTCTATGGAGCTATCAAAGGCCTAGTAGGGTCACTCAAAGATCCATACAGCAACTTCTTTGATCCTTATGAGACAGAACTATTTGAAGCTGACATTGCTGGAAACTTCAGCGGTGTGGGCATGGAGATCGGTATCAAAGACGGCATACTGACCGTCATCGCTCCACTCAAAGACACTCCTGCTTATAAAGCTGGAATCAAGTCCGGAGACAAAATACTCAAAATCAATGACACCGTCACCAACGACATGACTGTCGACGAAGCTATCAAAAAAATCCGTGGTGAACGCGGTACTGTAGTAAGCTTGACCATATTCCATGCAGACGACGTAGAACCAAAAGAAATCAAAATCACTCGCGATACTATCAATGTACCAACACTCGATACCGAGCTACGCAAAGACGGTATCTTTGTAATAGAACTTTACAGCTTCTCGGCAACTTCAGCAGACCTTTTTCGAAACGCTATTAAGGAATTTACAGAATCAAATAGCGACAAGCTCCTGCTCGACCTGCGTGGTAACCCTGGAGGCTATTTAGAAGCAGCGGTAGATATGGCTTCTTGGTTCTTGGACAGTGGTAAGGCGGTAGTTATCGAAGACTACGGTGAGAACAAAGAAGAGAACAAATACCGAAGTAGTGGTTATGATATTTTCAACGAGAATTTAAAGTTCGTCATATTGGTTGATGGTGGTTCGGCTTCCGCTTCAGAAATTTTGGCCGGTGCGATGCAAGACTATCACAAAGCTAAACTAGTCGGTACCAAAACTTACGGTAAAGGCTCAGTACAAGAAGTCGTAGAAGTAGGTAAAGATACAATTTTTAAAGTAACTGTAGCTAACTGGTTGACCCCGAACAAGAACTCGATTTCAGGCAAGGGTTTGACCCCAGATGTGGAAGTCAAAGTCACTGCTGAAGACTTGAAAAACAAGAAAGATCCACAATTGGACAAAGCGGTAGAACTTTTGCTAAATTGGAAGTAATACTATGAAAGTTATATTCCTAAAAGATGTGCCCAGAGTAGGGAAGCGCCACGAGGTCAAAGACGTCAACGACGGCTATGCTTTGAACTTCCTGCTACCACACAAAATGGCTGAGCTAGCCACCCCAAAGGCGCTCAAAGAGCTTGAGTCTAGGAAGAGTCAAATCGTCGTGGAAAAACAAGTACAAGAAGATTTGCTACTCCGAAACCTAGAAGAATTGAAAGGTAAAACTATAACCATCGTCTCAAAAGCCAATGAGAAGGGAAGTCTGTTCTCTGCTATTCACAAAAAAGAAATCCTGGAAGCCATGCTCAAAGAGCATAAAGCAACTCTATCCGAAGAATCCATAATTCTCGACAAGCCAATCAAAGAAACCGGCGAATTCGACATACCTGTAGAAGTGAATAAAAAGAAGTCATTGTTTAAACTCATCATCAAAGCGATATAGCAAACCTTGCTTTTTCTTTAACTTGTGTTATAATAAGTTCAGACTAAATCAGGTTACAAGTAGCCCAGTGGTTTTTGTTTAGACCTTTGAGCTACTTGTAACCTTTTAAATTGTTTTTTTACATCATGAAAAAACCTATTTTTTTCATCCTCTTTTCGGCGTTGATTTTATCCGCCTACTCCTGCAAAACCACCCAAGGCTACCACCTGAACAATCAAAACGAATGGGCCAAAAGCCCGGACATTGATTCTCTGGCTTTCGAGGCACTTATTGATGCTGAGAATATTTGGAGTCAACCGGAATTATTTGAACCCATCGGTTTCAATAAATTCTCCACAGCAGGTGGGGACTTTATTATAAACAAAACCGACAAAGCTACAGTGCAAGTTGACCTCAGTTTTGACGGCACAATGGCTGAAGTTACTTTCCTGTATAGTGACTGGCAAGGTCACTGGGTTTATGCCTCAGACAACGAGGGTGGCTGGATATTAGCCAACAAATTTTATTCCAGCCGATTCGTGCCACAGATAGATGAATGGATCAACCCCATGATTCAGAATCTCAACTCGGCTGCTTTGCGTGCAGATCTGGCCTGGCTCGAAAGTTTCGTGGGCTCATTGGATTATGTTACGTTGGACACAACAATGACCGACAAAGATTCAACCGAGTGGCACATCACGTACACGACCGACCCGTCGCAAGATTGGGCCTGGGAATATGAGACAGCAATGGACCCGACATCGAGCTTTGTTTATTATTTTGATGCTTCAGGTAAATGTCTCCGGGGTACTCACTTTATCTATTCAATGGAATTCGTTGAGAAGAAAGAAACTACTCGATTTGGGGAGAGAACTGAGCAAATAGCCCGTTTTTCCGGAAGTTTTTTTGAACTTCCATGCCTCAGCGAGCCGCCCATTCCAACCGAGCTTACAGGCTTGAAGCCGTGAACTAAACGTTTAAATAGGACAGAATTTTAAACCCGCCGCCCTAGAAGAACCCAAAAGTCGTTCTTCCCAAGGGCGGCTTTTGTTTTACAATTTTTATAATTTTGGTAACAAAAAATCCCCGTTAGGGGACTTTTATTTTTGAGAGTTTAAACTTTTACGTTGACTACTTTCTTTACGCTAGTTTTACCGTTGAAAGAAGTCTTGCGCTTGGATCCGAATTTTACTGTTCCAGCTTTGAGAGCAAATAGGGTATGGTCCTTGCCCATGCCAACATTGTCACCAGCTAGTATTTTGGTACCGCGTTGACGTATAATAACTGACCCTGGTTGTGCCTTCTGACCATCAGCAAGCTTGGTACCTAGGTACTTTGGATTCGAGTCTCTTAAGTTTTTGGCGGTTCCGCCGGCTTTACGTGTTGCCATGTTTTTTTATATTCCTATTGCTATAATAAATCTATAGGGTTGAGTATATCTAAATATATGGAAAAAATCAAGCGAATTATAACAAACAGCGTGAAAAGCGACCAAGGCAAGGATTTTCTGGTAATCCTCATAGTTATTTTGGTCGGATTGGTATCATTTGGATTAGGCAGACTTTCGGCTTCAGATACGGGTGGCCTGGATATAAAGTACACCAGCCTAGAGGCTTCTGGGCTCACAGGAGCCCAAGAGGCGAGGGTATTCCTAGAAAACAACCCAAAGCTCGACAAATCGACCCAAGCCGTTAAAAAGGCATTTTATGCGTCCAGTCGAGGCCAGAAATATTATTCAGCGGATTGTAGCGCCGGAAATAATATAAAGCCTGAGAATAGAATATATTTTGATACCGCCGAGAAGGCAGAGTCCGCAGGATATTCGTTGTCTACTGCTTGTCGCTAAAGTACCGCGGGGTAGAAGTATTTAAAGGGCATTTTGACCCTTTATTTAAAATACATACCATGTCGCACAATATATCTTTGGTAAACTAATAAGTAATAAAAAAGCCCCGTAAAAGGGGCTTTAGTCTTCCCTGCGTTAAGCAAGAAAAAGAGCTTCTACCAAACGCTCCAGAATAGGTTCTCGATCCAGGCCCAGATACTTGTGAAGGTTAATCCGTAATAACGCATGATCAGTAGAAATATTACTATGGAGATAATTACCTCCAAGAATCCTCCTTGTTTATTTTTTAAATTTTTATTCATGGTTTAATTTTACGCTAGTTTTTATATGGTGGCAAATATATCATCGGGTCTAGGTAGGCGTTGGTTGCGGCCAAAGGTTGGGTCAAAGTTTTGCCTGAGCACGACTTCGAAGGCACTGTCTGTACACTAGAGGCCGAGCTTGCGTACAAGGTTATGTGTAGGTGCGGACCAGTCACTCGTCCAGTAGCACCAGAATAGCCGACAACCTCACCTCGAGACACTTTTTGCCCAGTATAAACTTTTGGCAAAGAAAGGTGCCCATAGGTAGCTGACAGTCCGTTATCAAACTCTATAAATATCCATTTGCCGAACGATGCTTTTGGACAAGTGGTGTCTGTATCACCGACACCACGGACAGTACCGTTGGCCATAGACTTCACCGGTGTGCCTACCGACGCCCTAAAGTCGACGCCACTGTGGCTACCAGAAGCGTACAGACGCTTGGCAGCGACGGTCTTACCGAAGAGTTGAGTCACGTACACATTATCAAGTGGCCAGGCCAACACCCCGGCGGCTGGAAGCGAAGAAGGATCTAAGATATATTTGAGTTTTGATTCAAAGTCCCGAAGCTCTTGTTCTAGGGCTATTTTCTTTGCAGTTTGTGCTCTTAATAATTTCTGATAATTTGCTTCGTTATTTTTAGTTAACTTTAATAAACTATTTTTTTCTTTGGCGTTACCCTCAACAATTTTCTTCTGATCGGACAGATTACTCCGAAGCGAGCTTAGTTCATTGCGAGCCACAGTAGTCTCGTCTCTGGTATCAACTAGTTCGTTTTTTACTACGGTGAGCTCCCCTATCTGTTTTATAACTTTTTCACGTATGGAAATCATATTGTCGACATCATTCCAAGTATCTGCAAAATTATTACCCGCGAGCAACGTAGTCAAAATCAAATTATCTGATTCGATTTCGTTTACTCGACGCAAGCCAGCCATGACTGCCCTCTCGTTGTTTGAAATAGATTTTTCTTTCTTTCCGATATCAGTGTTCAATGAGGATATTTTTAGATTTGTTTTTTCGATTTTTTTCTCAGTCAGGTTTATGTCAGCATTCAACTTCTTTTTAGTTAAATCTAATTGCTTTATTTGGTTGGCTAAAGAGTCTTTTTGAGCACCTATGTTGTTTAGCTGACTTTGGTAACTTTTGATTTCTTGTTCTATTTTTTCGATATCGGCACTCTTTTCATTTATCCTACTTTGCAACTCCTCGGCTGTTTGGCTGTACACAAAATACGGAAAAATAGTCACACAAAGTGCAACCAGCACGATCGAAAATCTATATTTAAGCAATTGCTTTTTGTAAACGTTTGATTGTTTCATTTTTACCTAATACGGTCGCAATTATAAACGGATCTGGTGATCGGTCTTGGCCGGACAAGGCAAAACGAATTGGATGCAACAATTCACCACGTGAAGGCAGTGTGTCAGCATAGCCCATCAGTAACTCTTTGATTTTTTCAAAAGTAAATTCATCTTCATTTAGATTCGATAAAATATTTATGGTTTGCTCTATGTGGGCAATGATTTGTTTCGGATCGGTGTTTTTGAACATCAATTTTTCTTTTGAAAATTCTGGAGTACACAACACAAAATTAAACTCCCCTGCCAGAGTTAAATTTCCAATGTCGCTACCTTTTGTGATGCGATCTGCGATCA
>DATDUL010000042.1:0-6894 GCA_036517715.1 Minisyncoccota bacterium | reverse complement strand
CACCCTTGACACGGGGTTGGTTGAGTTGAAAACAATGCGGAGAATTTCTTTTCATACTATAATATAAAACATAGTATGTTCGCTGATCCGGTAAAAAATTTAAAAGCCTTTGACTTGCGGGAAAATATGCTCGTAGCTGACTTGGGCACTGGCAGTGGATTCTATGCTCTCGCTTCTGCAAAGATGGTTCCGAATGGAAAAGTGTACGCAGTAGAAATAGATCGCGATTATTTAACCTTGGTTCAGAATAAAGCTAAAGATGAAAAGATAGAAAACCTAGAATGTTTCTGGGGTGACATAGAGAAAATCGAAGGCACGCATATAAAAACTGGCACCATTGACCGAGCCATCGTGTCGAATGTTTTTTCACAGCTGACTGACAGGATAACCTTCCTCAAAGAATTAACCAGAATATTGAAACCCGATGCCGAGGTGCTTTTTATCGATTGGTCACCGGGGTTGGCAGTTGCGACTGGGGCTTTAGACATCACTGTTCCAAAAGACAAAGTCTTAGCTCTTTTTGAAAAGTCAGGCTTTGCCTGGTATCGGGACATAGACGCAGGGAGTAATCATTATGGTATGATATTTAAAGTTAAAAAAAGCGCATGAAGAAATTAACACCCTTTCAGATGGTCTTTATAGGTTTGTTTATGTTTTTGGCACTAATCGGGTTTTTGACGTTTTCTGGTTTTATAAAAATCGGTAGCGACAAGAAAGAAGTCACCCTATCCGGTAAGGTTTCCATGTGGGGGACAGTACCTTCTTCTATTATGCGGTGACTCTTTGAAGAGATGAATCGAGTTAACCAAGAGATTGATGTTTCTTACTCGTATATTGAGCCTGAAACTTTTAACCAAGAACTCCTCGAAGCTATGGCCGAAGGCAAGGGCCCAGACATGTTCCTTTTGCCGGACGACTTGGCGCGAAGTTATTTAAATCGAATCACCGCGATATCTTATGCCAAATACCCAGCCGCTAATTTCAAAACAAACTTTGCCTCTGCGGGGGATATATTTACTACACCTACTGGAATACTAGCTTTACCGCTGACTATAGACCCACTGGTCATGTACTATAACCGCAGTATTTTAAATACAAACGGGGTGGTATATCCGCCTAGTAACTGGAATGAATTTTCGGATGTAATTCCAAAATTAACCAAGAAAAACGATGCCAATCAAATAACCGCAAGTGCTGTTGCTCTGGGTCAATTTGCAAATGTCACCAATGCCAAAGACATTATCACCACTCTTTTCATGCAGACAGGCAACCCTATCGTAGAGCGGGATGAAAACAGGATATACAGAACAACTTTGATTAAAGAAGAAAAAAATAGTCAGCAATTAATTGGGGCTCTGGATTTTTATACTAGTTTTGCTAATCCATTACTTCCGAACTATTCCTGGCACAGAGGGCTACCAAAGTCTCGGGACTACTTCACTTCGGAGAACCTAGCTTTTTATTTCGGTTATGCATCCGAGCTACCAATTCTAATGAACAGAAATCCGAACCTAGATTTACAAATATCGGAGATGCCACAGATGAAGAATGCTAGTTTCAAAGTTACCAAGGCTCGCGTCACCGGAGTCGCTATTTCTGCGTTTGCTAGAGACCAAGCACTAGCGCTCGCCGTTGCAAACTTGATGACTAACGCTGGATTTGTACGTGATTTTGCCAGAGAGACTGGCACTGCACCAGCCAGGAGAGACCTACTGTCCACTCAACTAGCAGATGAATATATGCCGAACGTTTTCAAAAGCGCCCTGTATTCCAAAAGCTGGTTTGACCCATCACCGTCTGATACCGACCTCGTATTCAAAACGATGGTGGATGATGTGTTATCGAATGTCTCTACAACAGCAAACGCAATCCAGAGAGCTAACGGTCAGATCGATCTATTATTAGTCAAATAAAAAATATGTATAAAAAAATTCTGAATTCTTTGTTTGTGTTACTACTCTTGATTTCTTTTTTAGCACCGGTTGCACAAATAAATGCACAGGTTAAAGAAGATGAAACAAAACTTCTAGACGAGGAAGGAAAGTCATTGTATGGGCTAGTACCTTGTGGTAACAAAGTTGAGCCCATAACCACCGACGAACACGGCAAGCAAAGCGGGGGAACAATACTGAATCCATGCAACTTTGATTATGCTATTTTGATGATAAACAAGATAGTCAATTTCCTCCTATTCGTACTGTTTGTACCCTTGGCGGCTATTGTATTCTGTTATGCAGGATTCTTGTTGCTATTCTCTGGTGGGGATACTGGTAAGATGAAGAAGGCCAAGGACATATTCTGGAGCGTAGTCGTGGGGCTTCTCTGGGCGATGGGTGCCTGGTTGGTCATTCACACCATATCTGACATCTTGGGTTACAAGGGTTCCTGGATTGGCTTTTAAATTAGGTTGGGTTATAATTTAAACAAGTTTATTAATAATTAAAACAATATGAAAACATTTCTTTCTAAATTGAAAATTAAAAGGTTTGCGTCGGTCTTTATTCTAGCTTCACTAGTGTTTATGCCGTTTCTGGCTCTCGCTCAAGATCCTCCAAGTACAGGATTGAGTGGATTTCTAAATAACATCACAAGTATTTTGAAGACTTCCGTAGTTGGACTGATTTTCACGGTAGCTTTTGTGTTTTTCTTTTACGGTGTTGTTATGTATGTTGTTAACCCAGAGGAGGAGAAGAAAAAAAGAGGCAAAGAATACATAGTCTGGGGATTAACTGGCCTTACCATTATGTTCATGGTTTATGCTTTGATACGCATAATGCAGAATACTTTTTTCAAAGACGCTGACAACAGCGGTATTCAACCAGTACAAATTAAATAATTTGTACTTTTAATACTACGTAGTAAACAAAAAACCGCTCAAAGCGGTTTTTTGTTTACTAGTTTGCTTGAATTTATTCAACGTAGGACCAGTCTGATAAAGTTTTTGTGAATCCTTTGTCAGCTATTCTCTGTGCCAAAATAGCATCAGCGGGTATATCTACAATGTATCTGTTTCCGTCAGTAGACCTAACCCAACCTTCTACCGAACCATCATCAAACCACTCTATGTGCCAGTATTTTGCTCGGTATATGTCACCAAATTCGTTCTTGAAGAAGAATTTATTTTCTCCACGGTTGAATTTTATTTTAGTTACAAATTCACCACGTTCGAAGTCGACGTTAGGTTTTTCGGGGATTTGGAAGTCGTTTTTGTGACCTCTGTCCAACTGGCCGTTGTCGTCAGCTTCTCCGTCGTTGACTACTACAGGGATCCAGATGTTACCACAGGCTTCATCGTCTTTGCCAGTTTTCTCACTCTTTACTTTTTCTAAATACAGAGCACCATTGTACTCTACAAAACTCAGTCTACTAAGTTCTTCATACGACAACTTGACGAGCCAGGCTTGGCCGTCACGGAATCCATCGTATGCCCAGTAGTTGCCATCTTTATCCTGCGTGTTGGCGTAGGCCATTGTATAAGTACTGAGAGGCACAGGCTTCCCATTAATTTTTTCTAGGTCTATTGATGCACTCTGTTTTATTCCCAGACTTTTCAGGGTTGTTTGGTGGTAGTAGGGGGTAGTCGTGCTCCCTGCGAGATTTCCTTCTCCGACCTTTTTTTGGTACTGGTCAGGGCTAAGTGACAGAGTAACAGGGTTCCCTAAAAAAAATTCGCTTTTATTAAAGGTCTTTGTTGCACCAACAGTTTTCTCCATCGCAAAAGTGGAAGAATTTAGTGTAGTGCCAGCTTGTGCCTCAGTCGGTGCTAACCCTTGTAGTGCAAAGAATCCGGCCACTGCTGCAGCTTTAGCCCAACCATCAAGGTCTTGGATTCTTTTGTCTGCGTAAATCATTTGTACCACCTTGGAACGGGCTTCTTTATCTGCTCCACTTAGTAAAGCAACCATTTCAGCTACTTTTTCATCCGAAAATAATGGTTGACCATCAGCTCCGAGCATCGGCTTGCCATGTCTCTCCAGCTCACCAGTTTTTAGGTATTTGTTGTAGTCAACAGGGGAAAGCGACTGCATTATCTCTTGTTGCATGTAGTTATAGCCAGTATACAATTCTGGCTTTGTTGTTTTCAGTTCGGTTAAGGTTTTTAGAAAATCAGTTCGGTGTTCTGAATTTTTCTTCTCTGCTTTTCTCGATATATCGTCAAATTTTTTCAAAGCAAATATCTGTGCAACGGGATCACCAGAGTTTAATGCTTCCTCGAATTCACTTTTTGCTTTCAGATACCATTTTTCCAACGGTGCGCCCTCGCTTTTCGGAGGGATATCCATTCCAAAAATCTTCATAATGTTTTTTAAATTAAATTAATATCTGATAATTATATCGCACGTCTAGGTTTATTCCTAAACAGGTTTTAATATTATACTAAATGATATAGTATCTGTCAACCCTAATTTCCCCAATTCACCTTTATTTTTGTTTACATGGACATTCCGTATGCTATAATTATCTTGTCTAAGTGGACAATTATTATTAGGTCGAGTTTTTATTTTATTATTAGGTTTAGCCCGCTTGTCGGGCAAAGTTATAAATGAAAAAATTTAAATGGCTTTTGGTTCTAGCTATGTTTCTAGTAGTTTTGGTTCCAGCAGCTGCTTTTGCACAGGACTACGTTACAGCAGACAACACTGCTAACTCAAGTTGTGCTGCGGTAGATGCAGGAACTATTATGTTCATTATCTGTCGTATTGCGCTCATCATCAACACCTTGATTCCTGTGTTGATTTCTCTTGCTGCACTGCTATTCATCTGGGGTATCGTTCAATACGTGATCGCCAAGGACGAAGAAGCCAAGAAGCGTGGAAAGAATTTGATTATCTGGGGTCTAGTTGGTCTTGCTGTTATCGTTTCTGTTTGGGCTTTGATTGCAATACTCAAGAGAACTCTTGGTATCGGCGACGAAGCTGCTATCCAGGTTGTGTGTGTTGAGTCTCCTGGAATAAAGTGTCCAGAATAAAGATTATCTAAATGTCGGATATATTCTTCGTAAAAGTAGCATATGCAAGTGGGGTAGATGGCTTTATTACTCAAGTTAGTAATTTAATATTGAACCCACTACTCAAGTTTTTATTTGTCCTTGCGTTCGTTTTGTTTTTCTACGGGATAGTGCAATACGTCATGAATCCCGAGAATCAAGATAAAATCAAACAAGGCAAAAGTCATATGCTGTGGGGTTTGGTGGGGCTTGTAATCATGTTTGCTGTTTGGGCAATATTACAAATCATCATCGATACCTTCAAAATAGAGGGAATAAATCCAAAAGAAGGTACTGTAGAGTTGAAAGACTATAACCCCAAGTATCCTCCACAATAATTTAGTGGATTGGAGCGGGTTGAAACAGTAAATTCAAAAGCACGGCGTCCGTAGGACGCCGTGCTTTGTTTTATATATTCTAGTGTTATAATTAATCCATGATAAAGAAATTTTTTAATAAAAAAACCAGTAATAAAATACTGGCTAGCATGCTCGCAGTTTTTATAATAATGTTGTTCATAATTCCGGCTGTTTCATTGGCGCAGGATCCATCTGGTGACTTGGGTACAGATCCGTCTCCAAACCCAAACCCAGCTCCGACAACAACCACGAAAGTGATCAATCCCATAAAGATTGACACTGTAAATGGCTTTATAAAAACTGTACTAGAGGGGATTATAAAAATAGGTATTCCTGTTATTGCAATAGCTCTGGTGTATTCTGGTTATCTGTTCGTAGAAGCCATGGGTGACCCTGGTAAATTGAAAAAGGCTAAAGATGCTTTCGTATATTGCTTCATAGGTGCGGCTATATTACTAGGCTCCTGGGCTCTAGCTCAGATGATTTCAGATACGGTGCTACAAATTAAATAAATTTTGTAAATTAAAAGAGACCGTAACGCTTGTGTTACGGTCTCTTTTGCTACGCAGACTTTATTGCGTGGCATAAGTTGATTATCTGTCCTTCCACAGCTGAACCTTCATGGGTTCAGTGTCTCCTGGGACAAGCCGGATCTGAAACGAGCCCTGTTTGGCGCAGGGTGGTATCGCTACCGTTGCACCGTTTTCAAGGGTTTTAAACCTCAAAAATTCAGTGCATCCTGTGAATTTGACCTCGTATTCGCGGCCTTCTTCGCCGCGGGTGAAGAACACATAATTCACGAAGGTTGTCGTCCAGATTTCTCCAGGTCTGATCTTTTTTTCAGCGATCAGCTGATCAGACCAGAATTGGTTGTAGATCGACAACCCGGCGAATATGATTATACCGATTACGACGATTGATCCCACAAGTTCCCAAGCCTTGTAGTAAATAGCAATGCCAAGTGCAATTCCGGCAGCAAAAGCCCAGAAAATGCGGTGGCTCATGTAACCAGTCCAGCCCATTATCACAGTGAATAAAATCACACCGCCTACAATTGAGCCGACAAGTTTTATGTTCACGTTGGTTGGGGTGGTGCCTGTTTGTCGGGCTATCACGATGACAACTAAAAGGACGGTTATTAGTCCAAGAATTCCTAGGATACCCATGATTGATGTGAGATTTTTATTTTTTTGAGAAAATATTCGCTAAGGCGGAACTTAAAAGTAGTGCTGCCTTCTCGATTGGTGACGCAGTTGACTTGTCTAGCTCGTCTAGCTGTGCTCTTGTAACAAGAGCAGCAGCCTGGGCGTTTTGTTTTGCCGCTTTTTTCTTCTTTTTCGCTATGCTCTCAGCTTCAGTTGCCTCAGCCATAGCTTCGGTTGTTGATACGGTGAAATTAAAGCCGGTTAATTTGAACCCTACTCTTTCGAGCAAAGCCAAGTTTGTTTTGCCGCCTTCTTCTTTCATGTACAAAGAAAATGAACCTCTTTCGGTTTTATCCGCAGTTCTTAGGGCAGAGTACTCAGGAAACTTTGTCTCGTCAGCAAC
>DATDUL010000041.1:0-5692 GCA_036517715.1 Minisyncoccota bacterium | reverse complement strand
AAACATAATACGAATTTGTTCCAACTCTTGTAATAACTGAGGATCATTTTTTAAATCCTCTTTTATTTTTAAATAAGAATGGATAACAGTGGTGTGGTCTTTACCTCCAAGCTTCTGACCGATTAGAGGGTAAGAAACATTAAAATCTTCGCGTAGAATATACATAATAAGTTGGCGAGCTCTAACTATCTCCTTCCTTCTGGTTTTATCGTAAACCGCCATTTCTTCTATGTTGTAATGGTCACTAACGATTTTAACTACGTCTTTGATAGCCACATTCTTTTTAGGTTTAATATTGTTTTTGAGGATGTTTTTTATCTCAACTAAAGAAAGTGGTTTACCTTTTAGTTTTGCTTGGCAAGCAATAGAGTTTAAAGAACCTTCTAATTCACGGATGTTTCCATGAACCGATGAAGCTATGTAGTCTAGGCTATCCTGATCTAGGTCTACACCATGGTCACCCATTTTAAATTTGAGTATAGCGAGCCTGGATTCGTATTCAGGCTCAGAAACATCCACTATCATACCCGCTGCAAACCTGGATTTTAAACGATCTGCAAGCTCCGGGATATAGTTTGGGTGTTTATCAGAAGAAAAGATGATTTGTTTGTTGTTTTCGTAGAAAGTGTTGAAAGTATGGAACAATTCTTCTTGTATTTTCTCCATTTTACCGATGAATTGGATGTCATCGATAATCAACAAGTCATATTTTCGGTACTTTTCTTTAAAAGAGTTCGCTTTATTACTTTGCAAGGAATTAATAAAGTCGGTTGCAAACTTTTCGAGGGTTAAATAAAAAACTTTTTTGTTTTGGTATTTTTCTCGAATACCATGCCCCACTGCCTGGAGTAAATGGGTTTTACCAAGGCCTGTATTCCCGTAAACAAAGAAGGGGTTGTATTTGGTTCCAGGAGAATCAACTATCGCTTGAGCGGCAGCATAAGCTAATTCATTGAAGCCACCAACAATAAAGGAGTCAAAACGGTATCTAGGGTTCAAATTATCGTCTGGATTCACATATAAATCCTTCAAAGGTAGTTCTTGGGTGGTGTTGTTTTCAACAGTTACAGAAACAACCTCGGGTTTAGAGGAGTCGGTTTTACTGATGAAATATTCAACGGCACGCATGTTTTCAAAAGTATCAGCAATAACCTTTGATATAAGTTTGTGGTATTTGTTTTTGAGCCAGTCTCGGACAAACTCGTTTGGCACCCCTACGTAGATAACTCCCCCATCTTCTTTGACTATACTAGTGTTTTTAAACCAAGTGCTGAAATTGGCTTTAGAAACAGCTAACTCGATCTCAGATAAGCAATTTCTCCAAAGTTGTTTAGTATCCATTATGGGTCAAATTATACTATTTGTCGTTATATCCACAAACTTAAAAAAGTTAGGAACCCTGTTGAAAAGATGTTGATAAACCAAAACGGTTAATTGTAAAATTTTGACTTTAACTATATTTTGCCATATACTCCTAGCATGTCTCAAACATACAACCCTAAAAAGCGAAAAAGAGCCAAAACCCACGGTTTCTTGGTTAGAACCAAGACCAAGAACGGGCAAAAGGTCCTTTTGCGACGCCGAAGGAAAGGTAGAGCAAAACTCGCAGTAAAAAAGAAGGTTTCATAAAGTTTAAATGTTACCAAAGAAAAACAGAGCCACAAAACAAGAGATAGAGAGCTTGTTTAAAAATGGCTCTGTTTTTTCTAATCCGCTTTTTTTCTTAAAATACACCAAAAAACTAGGTAAAAACACAAAAAAAGTCTCTTTTATTGTTCCTAAAAAGGTAGAAAAGCTAGCAAACAAGAGAAATAAGCTTAAAAGACTAGGGTATAACTCCATCCTCCCCTATTTTCACAAACTACCCCAGGGTTTCGAAGGGGTTTTCACCCTAAAACAAAAAGAAGTTTCAAAAATTAACCTCCAGAACGAATTTGAAAAAATTTTTAATAAAATTAATTGATTTATATCAAAAATACATTAGTCCATTTAAAAAAGGATCTTGTGTTTTTTACCCTACCTGCTCAGAGTATACCAAGAGCGCAATAGATAAATATGGCCCCCTAAAAGGCTCGTATTTAGGTTTTAGGCGTATTTTGCGTTGCCACCCATGGCAGAAGAATCATATGGATAAATTACCCTAAATCTCTCGTTTCAGGTTTTGATTTTTTGGGTTTTTAGTATAGAATGTTTGGATGTTACATAGTCTATGGGAAACTCTACTTTATAAACCCCTCGTAAACCTGCTGGCCTTTTTTGTGTCTGTAATTCCTGGCGGTGATGTTGGTTTGGCTATTATTTTACTTACTGTTTTAGTAAAAATAGTACTGATGCCACTAGCTAGTCGTTCTATAAAAAGCCAAGCTAAAATGGCTGCAATCCAACCAGATATTGAAAAAATCAAAGCCTCTGGTAAAAGCAAAGAAGAACAAGCTCGTCTAACTTTCGAACTATATAAACAAAACAAAACCAACCCTTTTTCTGGTTGTTTGCTTGTGTTAATACAAATTCCGATAATTTTTGCTCTGTATTACTCTTTTTATCGAGGAATTAACTTTAGTGGTGACATTCTTTATTCCTTTACCCCGAATCCAGAGAAAATAAACAGTATGTTTCTAGGCTTCCTCGACATGAACAATAAGAGCTTGATTTTAGCCATCTTGGCGGGAGCTTCACAGTTTGTACAAGCGTACTTTATGCCAAAACCACCGCAAACCAACAACAAAGGTACTTTTGGCGAGAGTTTCCAGAAGAGTCTACAGATTCAAATGAAATACGTTTTCCCAATAATCCTAGGGTTTATAGCCTACAGTATCTCTGGAGCGATAGCATTGTACTTGTTTATCAGTAATATTTTTGCTACTCTACAACAGATTTATCTAGCACGCAGACATGCTACCGAAACCAAATAATATGGACAAAACAGAGATTCAAAACTTAATAAAAGACCTACTAGAGAAGACTAAACTCTTCTCTGGCGATGTTTTGGTTACTGAGTGTGTGCTAGATGAAAAACTAGGCAACAAATGTTTCTCTGTTGAAGTCTCAAACGCACATCCATTTTTAACTCGCGAAGGAGAAGGACTAAGCGCTCTCAACCACATAGTCAGACGAATAGTAGAAAATAAAAAGACCAATCAAGAAGCTCCAGAGGAGGTTGGTTTGGTGGTGGATATGAACGGGTTTCAAAAGAGAAAGATAGAAGCCCTTCGCAGTCTAGTACACATGATGGCAGAGCGAGCTCGCTATTTCAAATCAAGCGTAGAGCTTGAGCCGATGTCTGCTTACGAAAGACGCATTGTGCATGAAATATTGTCCGATGCCACCGACCTCAAAACCGAATCCGATGGTCTCGGTAGAACTCGCAGAGTTGTAATCAAATACACGGGAGAGTTTTAATTCTAGTTTACTTTTACTTCCCTACTTCAGTCGAAGCTCCCATAAATAGGGGCTTTTTTTGTTCATGAAGAATAGATATTTTCCATCAGTACTTAATGTTAGACGAAGAACATCTAAACTCTCCTTCACTTCGGTTACGGGGTTCGATATTACCTGGTTACCACCTTCGCCCCCTAGGGATATCTGCCAGATACTGTCATTGAAAGAAGTTTGTCCTTTGTACCAAGAGTCTGGATAGTCACCAAAAGGAACGAATTGAGGAACACCACAGAAAATCACCTCACTGTCATACCCCCAGACGCACTTCTCGGGCAATGTTCTTAGGTTTGTGTTTTTAGACTCCCCTGTTTCGCGGTCCAGAACAGACAGATTTAACCGATCATCGCTGAATAAAACTAATTTACCGTTAGGGCTTGTTAAGGTGGTTAAACCATTCACTCCACCCATTATTTTATTAAAATCTTTCATGTTTGGATTAACACCATACATGAAACCAGGTATACCCGATGCTGGTTTGGTTGTTACTGTTATAAGACTTTTGTTAGGCCACTGGGTTAACCATTCGGTATACGGTGATGTGAATACTTGGGTTTTGTTAGCGCCAGAAGTATTGGTCACCACACCATAAGCAACTGATTTGATGTTGGATATATAAAAGACACTTTCTCCGTCTCCTGAGACAGAAACATCAACAATGTTCTGTGGTAAAAAGTTTCCCGCTACTTTTCCTTCTGAACTCACATCAGCACCCAGCACTTCTTCTGGAAACTCTCTGATAAAAGTCTCAACGATTTCAGTATTGGGTTGCAGATATCTTAGTATTACCGACGATCCTTTTTTAGCAAAAAAAGCTTCGTGAATACCTGGCATTATTATTTCCGAGAACTTTCGCTCGTCTGCTTTACCAGCTTCGCTTTGGTAGATGTTGCCACTACTCTTGTCTACGTAACGCACTGTGGTTTGAAACTCGGTCTCTGGGGCCGCAGGGGCAGGTTTCTTTGGTGTTTTTGCGTCTGTCTCCTTGGTATCTGTTTCTTCTGGAACAGTTTTCTCCGGAGCTATTACATAAGTATATATTTCTTTGTCGAAGACTCCGAAACCAGCTACTGGCATAGAAGAAACTTTACGGAGAGAAAGCATTTCTTCGGCTACGTATTCATTGTCGGTTGTGTCTGTGTCTGTGGTTTTACCTCCACTAGTGGAAGGGTTTTTGTTCCCCTGCCCTGGAAGTCTAAAGAAGTTGCTGAAAAAATTATTTCCAGAGGTACCTGAGTCCGTATCTACTTCGAGTTTTGGAGCGCGAGACACAATAGCAACCAGAGCCAGGATTACGAGTAGTATAAATAAAAGTATGATATTTCTTTTTGACATTTTGTTTATTATAACAAACTAATTGAAAGCATCAGCACAAACTCCGTAATCTCCCATCCAGGCGTGCATACTACCCCATTGTGTACCCATTTTTCCACCCAGATCAAAAAGTTTTTTAGCAATCGCGAGGTTGGTTTGTGGATCGAGTAGTTTTGCTTTACATGCGTTGTATTGAGCTTCTTTGCCAGGTTTTAGCATTGCATCATAATGGTATTTACCAGCACTATCTTTTTGTATATATTTTGCTGGTGGAATTGTTTGTCCGGCGCTACTTGTCATAAATAAACCTTTACACTCAGGCCCAACATATTCACCGTTAGCTAGTAGGTTAATTTGGAATAAACCAAAAGAAAACACAGTACCATCTGTTCCAACATCACTACCACTCTCAGCGGCTTCGTTTCCACCACTTTCAACATTACATATTTTAGACATATCAGCAGCTTTGTCACCAAAGTAGTTTGCTAAATTCTGCGGATTACAAGGGCTACTTGGGTCTGTTATTTCTTTACATCGGGCTATGTTTCCAGGAGTGATTGGTTTGTCATTAATACTGTTTGGGTTTACTACAGTTAGTGAAGCTTGAGGTAGTTTAGGACAAAGGTCTAGGAGTTTGGGGTTAACTGTATTTAAAAGCACATAACCAGCCAGGGCGATAATAAAGCCAAAAACTGCATTAGTTATGCGCGCTTTACCGTTACCTTTAGCCGATGGAAGCTCGCTGGTCATGTATTCAAATCCCCCACCGATGATCATAATCATCGCCAGCACGGCGCAAATCCCGAGGAATATTTCTATAACAATGTTCAAGTAGCGTACAAAAGGACACGGGTCACCAGTGGTGAATTCTGTTAAACTGCCGTTTGGCGTACCCAAAGGTTCTAGGAGTTTGTACGTTCCTGGAGTATCAATATCCCCGCTT
>DATDUL010000040.1:0-3583 GCA_036517715.1 Minisyncoccota bacterium | reverse complement strand
GGATTCCAAGGAAGAAAAAACCAAAGAGATCAACGAAGGCGCGCCCGACGCTATCTCGCACCTCTGCCCTTCGTGCAAAAAACACTTCAAAGAAGTCCTGGAGTATTTAGAAGAAATGGGTATTCAATACAACTTGAACAAAAACTTGGTACGCGGACTATCCTACTACACCAGAACTGTTTTTGAAATTATAGAAAATGGTATTAGTGAAGACGGATCCCCTCTCACCATAGCTTCCGGTGGCAGATACGACTACCTCGCCAGACAAATAGGTGGGAAAAAGGATGTTCCTTCTGTGGGCTTCTCTGTAGGAGTAGATCGCATTGTGGCTTCTCCTTGGTACAAGAAACTCTCTCCTCGCATCATGAAGAAACCGAAAGTGTATTTCATTCAACTCGGCATGGAAGCAAAACTAAAAAGCTTAAACGTTATCGAGATCCTACGTAAAGCACACATCCCGATGGCGCAGTCACTGTCCAAAGACTCCCTAGGAGCCCAACTCGCTATCGCTGAACGGTTGCAAATCCCTTATACTATGATTTTTGGAACCAAAGAAGCTATCGACGGAACAGTGATTGTTCGCAACATGTCAAACAGATCCCAGGAAACAGTCAAACTCAGCAAATTACTTGAATACTTGAAGGAACTAAAATAAACAATGGTCAAAAAGATTTTACAAAAGGAAGAAAAAGTCTTGCGCGAAATAGCAAAAGAGATTCCGATTGAAAAAATACCAACCCCTAAGATTAAAAAGATTCTGACAGAGATGTCACTGTCTTTGGCGAGCCAAGAAGATGGTGTAGCCATAGCTGCCCCACAGATCGGGTATTCCCTGCGCATCTTTGTTGTGGCTGGTAAAATCTTCCAAAAGGATTTCCTGGACAAGCGTGGACGAGTAACCGACGGGAAGAAGGGTAAAACCGGTGAGATAATAAAAGACCTGGTATTTATAAATCCGAAAATAACCAAGCTTTCTCGTGAACGTGAATGGATGCCAGAGGGTTGCCTCTCCGTCAGACCGCTTTATGGCAAGACCTACAGAGCCAAGAAAGCCACCGTAGAAGCTTATGATGAAACTGGTAAGAAATTCTCTCGCGGAGGGTCGGGACTTTTAGCACAGATCTTCCAACACGAAACCGACCACCTAAGTGGAATACTCTTCATCGACCACGCCAAAGACGTAAAAGAAGAGCAATTTCTAAATGACGAAAACGAAGATTAATTTTGTATTTTTTGGTACACCAGACGTAGCTGCTCGAACCTTGGATATTTTGAAGGAAGCAGGCTTTTTGCCATCTCTAATAGTAACTTCACCCGACAAACCGCAAGGACGAAAAATGCTACTGACTCCCCCTCCAGTTAAAGTCTGGGCAGAAGAAAACAACATTCCATACATACAGCCAGAAAAGATTACCAAAGAAAAAATCGATGGTGCTTTGAGAACCTCTTCGCAGTGCGACGGCGCGAGAAAAGCGATTTTCCAGCAGGAAAATACGCGTGGTGAACAAAGTATCGTCGATTTTTTCTTAGTAGTCGCTTACGGCAAAATTCTGCCAGAAGAAGTAATAAAATTACCCAGGTTAGGCTCAATCAATATTCACTACTCTCTGCTACCTAAATACCGTGGAGCATCCCCTGTCGAATCGGCAATCTTGGCCGGAGAAACTGTCACCGGAGTAAGTATCCAACAAATGGAATTCAAAATGGACGCGGGCCCAATACTAGCGGAAGAAAAAGTTGCCATATTGCCAACCGAAACAACCGAAGAATTGCGATCCAGACTTATAAAAATAGGTGGTGAACTTTTGGTAAAAATACTCCCTGACTTTATTGCGGAAGTCGGACTTCCGCGGATAAAACAAGATGAATCTCAGGCCACCTTTTGCAAGAAAATCAAAAAAGAAGACGGCCTAGTGGATCCATTCAATGACGACCCAACCAAAACCTACAACAAATTCCGCGCCTACCACAAATGGCCTAGGATTTTCTATTTTGAGAATGGTAAGCGTGTGATAATCACCGACGCTGAACTAAAAGACGGCAAATTCGTAATCAAGAAAATAATACCCGAGGGTGGTAAAGAGAAAAGCTATTAACTACTTTGTTCCACTTCTCCAAGAAACATCAAAAAAAGATTTCAAAGTTTGGTAAATATCTGTTGATGTAAGGAGGGTTCCAAAAGGCTCTTCATGGGTTGTAATAAATGCTACGTATTTTTCATCCCACAGTAGAATTGTTGTGTCAACCACTATATCTTTGGGTAAAAATCTTACCTCTCTTTTAAATTCATTAGAAGTACCAATTGATGGATCTGTGGTTTTGCGCTCACGGTAAGGACGCAGGCTATAACTAGTGATACCTTTTGTCGAACGACGGAGAAAATAGTCTGCTATAAATTTTTTTCCTAATACATCAAAAATCCCTGACTCAGACAAAATAGAATATACTACTTTGTGATTTCCGATGATTGATTTAGAAAACAACTTTTGAACACTTTCTGTTCCTTGAAAAAATTCAACTTTTGGCTGAGCTAGTGCTTTCTTCGCTATTTTTGACACAAGTAATGGTGTGAGAGTTTCTATGGCCTTCGTCATTTCTATAAGGTCTTTTTGTTTTTTATTTACTAAGTGCTGAACTTGATTAAATGATTCAAATCTAAGTTTGCGTCCATAATTCGTTCCTTGATATGTACAAAGACCTGACTCAACAAGAGACCGAGCTACGTTATAAGCATTAGTCCTGTTAATATTACAAAGTTTAGCAAGCATATTTATCGAAAGTGCCCCGTAAGGCATTCCTGTTAAATACACCGTCGATTCAAGCTCGCTGAAACCAGCTTTTTGTAATAATACTTTCGCCTCTATATTTGGGCTTTTATTCATTTCTAAATTATATATAAATTTTATCTGTTGTCAAATGTTTTATGACATGTGTACTTATTATTGACGTAATGCTAGAGTCGTTGTAATAAGTTCATTTTAAAAAATTTCATACATGAAAAAGGACGAAACCATCGAGCACTCCGCATTTCTAATCGAAATCACGAATGGCTTGCTAAAGCTGCTACGAACTACCCCTAACCCCTTCCCGAAACTGTTCGACAAAACCACCTATGAAGTATATCGTGACGGTTTTGCGCGAATTACTTTTAAGAAGAAACATCTTGAAAGATGGCGCGATAATCCTTATTTCAATCTTGATTTAATGTCATGTGAAATCCTATGGGTCGAGTCCGACCTTGAGCACGAAATTCATCGGCATGAGAATTCACATGCTTTAATCACTATTCTGGGCATGCGGGAAGGCTTCGCAGAACCAAATGGAACCTATTTTTATCTCGACGATAAAAACGCACTACCTGCAAGGTCTGGACTAACTATTGACGTATATCCAAATCGAATCCATGGTTTTTCCGCACCCAATGGTGGGAGAATAACATTTCTTTCAATCCAGTCGAGAAAAATTATTGAAGATTTTCATCTGGTATAAAGTTCTCAAAATGTCCCTCGAGTCAATCACTCGAGGGCTTTTTTAGTAACTACACTAGGCAAGACTTTCTATTTCTTCTTTTTATAGGTAGCCG
>DATDUL010000039.1:0-6904 GCA_036517715.1 Minisyncoccota bacterium | reverse complement strand
TATCGGCGCAAAATGTTTTGACTTTGGAACGCGATACTTTTTTTCGTGTTCTTACTGTTGAGACCACTGCTGCTCGATTTAAAATGCTGAAAGTGGCGTTACCGTCGATTAACGAACGGGCCGCCATTTATGGTGTTCATGTGACCCTTAAATTCGACCGAAGTGGAAAAACGGTCAACCCTCAGGATTCAACTTGCGAAATTCCGTATGATCAGTACGCATTGCGGTTGTACCTGCGCAAAGGGGGGCCGAAATATCCCAAACAGGCGCCGCAAATCGTGTATCTCCCGGGCGAGGATTGTATTGATAGTATTGAAGTAGAATGCGAGGTAGTGAAGGATATTATCAAACGTGACACTCTCGACCGTACGCCGAAGAACCCGGACAGTGCTTATGTCGTTCCGAAGCTTTACCTGACCGGGCAATTCAACGTGCCCCACCATAGCCCTAAGTTCGAGTTTGGTATCGGAGGATGCCTCACTCAATTTTATTTGAACAAGTCTTCCGACAGTCTTGCGCCATGGATGCAACACTTTCTTCAAGTGAATATTCGGGCCGAAAGTTTTCTTGCTTTCGACGAAGTCGTTCAACCTTATGTGGTTACCTGTGATTCCTGTGAGGGGATCAAGAAAAAGGAACCGCAGAAAGTGAAGATCGGGAGTGTAAACACCATTAGTGTCATGTTCGAATTTCGTGGCAACCACGAACTTCGGCCGGTTGCGGGTATTGAATGCCGGGGTTACCTTGGCATGAAGTACTTTATTACCGAGGTACATGAAGGTAGAACCATGAACAGAGCCGAAGACGGTTTTGTTCTTGTGCTGGGTTTCGGAGCCTTTTCTCCGAAAAGTTTGTGGATTCTCAAAGGTGCTGAATTTAACATTCAATTGGCAACCCGCCCGTTTTTGAACTGGCAGACTCAAGCCAATTTACGGATGCTTGTTCATTTAACCCGATGACGGACGGCTTGGTTTTGACCAAGCAAACCCGCAACAGTCTGCTACACGGGTATAAATCGTAGCAATAAATCCGAGCTTTGCTCGGGACTGGTAATAGGTATTGCCAGTATATAGTTCTTTCTCCTTTGTATGGAGAATAATCAAAAAAACGTTCTTCGGAACAAACCAACAGGCTCTCACAAAAGTGGGGGCCTGTTTTTCGTTTATGGGTGGTTTTTAAATTTTTTATATTAACAATGCTATAATTACAGCATGCGCATCAATGAACAGATAAAGCTAGATTATGATGATGTCCTCCTTCGACCAAAGCGAAGTACCCTAAACTCTAGGAAAGAAGTAAGCCTGGAGAGGACTTTCAAGTTTTATCATTCTCCAAAAGTTTGGACCGGGGTGCCGATCATGACTGCGAACATGGCAACTTGTGGAACTTTCGAAATGGCACGGGTGTTGGCGCCGTACAAGATGATAACTACTTTTCATAAATATTACACCGTGGCAGATTACAAAAAGTTTTTCTCGGGCAAAAATGCTTTCAAAAATCCTGACTATGTTGTGTACACCACAGGTATCCGACCAGAGGATTTGAAGCAACTCGATAAAATGCAAAAAGAAGGCTTGATGAAGAATTTTTCTTTTATATGTATTGATATCCCAAATGGCTATGTGGACAGACTCCTTAAGGTAGTGGCAGATATTCGCAAAAAATTTCCAAAGCATATCATCATAGCCGGCAACGTAGTGACCAATGAAATCTCTGAGGAATTAATTCTGCGTGGAGCAGACATTGTAAAAGTGGGGATAGGTCCCGGGTCGGCTTGCACTACGCGCCGGATGACTGGGGTAGGTTACCCACAACTTTCTGCGGTTATAGAATGCGCGGATGCGGTGCACGGAATATCAAATACCCAAGGTTGCGGACTGGTGATAGCCGACGGTGGACAGCGTTGGCCGGCGTGTGTAGCCAAAGCATTTTGTGCTGGAGCTGATTTTAACCTGTTCGGATCTATGTTCTCCGGTTATGAACAATCAGGCGGGGAGACTGTAGAGCGTGATGGGAAAAAGTATAAAGAATATTTCGGATCATCCTCGAACCACGCGCTGACAGAATTTTATGGCAAGAAAGACTCTCACCGAGCTAGCGAAGGGCGTTATACTCTTATACCATACAAGGGCGACATCCATGTGTTCTTGCAAGACCTGCTTGGCAGTTTACGCAGTACGGGTACATACATAGGCGCAAGGACTTTAAAAGAGTTCTCACGGAGAGCCACTTTCATCCGAGTAAATAGACAACTGACAACGTATCTGGAACAGTATGATCAAGATAAATAAATTCTACAGCAGACTATGAAAGAAAGCGGACCAAGTAGAAACACAAATAATGATAGAGAAAGGTGGATAGCGACCGCTATCATGCTCGGGATTGTGATTGCCTATTTGTATAACACTGATCCACCAGGTAATCTACCGAAAGAAGTCAAAGAGAAGATCGAAGTCAGGTTTGATAAGCTCAAGAAAGATTACCGCGCATACGTGGACGGTGGTCGGAAACAAGACGGGCGCATCACCGGGGAAGAGATTACTGAGCTAGTTGATATATATGTACTTTTGTATGCACCCATGGCAGAGAAGATACAAAGAGATCATGGAATACCAGCCTCTATAGTCATGGCCCAGGCGTTGATAGAAAGCGACAAGGGGACGTCGGACTTGGCGGTTTTGGCAAATAATCATTTCGGTATCAAGCACTCCAAGCATTGCAAGGAGAAATTTAGTGGTAAAGATCTAAACTGTTGTATTCAAAGGCCCGACGACGAGGATTTCGATAGATTTAAAAAATACAAAAACGACGAAGAATGTTTCCGAGACTATGTGAAGGTCCTCAAGAAGAAAAACTACAAGGCGTGTTTTGCTTGTGGTGTTAACTACGAGTGCTGGGCAGAAGAGTTAGAAAAAGCTGGCTATGCTACCAACCCCGAGTATGCTGAAATGTTGATAAAACTAATACAGCAGTATGGACTAGCTGAACTCGACCATGACGAAGAATATCATCTGAAACCAGGAGATTTGAAAAACTTAGAAAAATAATTTCTTAAACTTGTTTCTTGGCGAGTTTGCAGAAGATAAATCCGGTCCAGACAGAAATGAGTCCGAATAACATAACTAGGGCAGAGAAAACATAAGTCAGTATACCCAAATGAAGCGCTGTGGTGAGCGTAGTAGCAGTGATCCAAGTATTACGTGCATCATTTGGTACCATGACAGCTTTGCCGTCTGGGCCCAAAACTGGTTGACCTGCTTCGTCGAGTTTTTCGATCTGGCGGGGCATTTCAGCATAAGTTTTGCCACCAGTCATCTTGAGTGTATGCATGCGGATGACGTCTGCTTGCGACTTGAGGGTCAGTGGGCCCAATACTTGTTTGCCTGGGATGGATGCATCTGCTGGGGTTACGATGTTTTCTGCTTTTATATTTTTATAAGTAAAACACATACCCCAAACTCCACCAGCGATAAGTACCAAACCTGCTAATATTGCTAATACTGAGGAAACATTTAGTAATTTTTTCATGCTCATATTATGCCACATGTTTGTGATATACTAAAACTATGCAAAATATAAACAAACAAAAGGGTGCTATACCGCTTATCGTTAGTATTTTAGTCGTGCTCGCGGTTTTGGGTGGAGGAGTGTATTTGTATACAAATAAATCAAACGTAGAGGAATCAAATAATAAAGAATTGTCCGATGTTCAGACGTACTCTGTGGACGATCCTGTATTCGCTACATCACCGAAAGGGCTTTTCCTAGAGAGGAACACCGCACTTTATAACGCAGGATCCTTCGATGAAATGATGGAAGTTTCCAAGAGATATGATACAGCAGCTCGTCGTGCAGAAAATGAATCACTCTTTAAAGAAGCCAACGAAGGTAAGAAGGATGCGTATTTTGGCTTTGCGCAGGCTCTGATGGTGCCAACCAGTGACTTTACCCAAGTAGCTGAAACTATAGACGGGGACACTGCTGTTGTGACCGCCTTTGATAAACGTAAACAGAAAACTACGGCATCTTTCATTAAAGAAAACGGTGAATGGAAAGTGATCGATATCAAGACGATGTTGACAGGGACAGATAATTAAAATATGAAGCTCAAGCATCTAGTATTAATACTTATCATGTTGGTCACCAGTCTCGGTGCTTTGGTGTGGCGACTTGGTTTTAGTGCTAGCGACTTGGCGAACCTTTCTTTTTATATGGACTTGGCGAACCCTTCGGTTAAAGTTGTCCAAGTTTATGCGGGCATGCGTAAAGAAGAAATAGCCGACCGGGTGGGGGACAAGCTCGGCTGGAATGAAGCAGATAAAGAGAATTTCTTGAATGCGCATTTGGCACTGAACACCGAAGACTTGGAAGGAAAATATTTCCCGAAAACGTATTTGATAAACGAGGGCGACAATCCGGCAGATGTGACAGCGGTTATGCTTTCTGAATTTGAAAAGCAAACAGACAAGATAAAGAAAGTAAATGGCAGGGTGGTGAATGAGGATACGGTTATCAAAATAGCATCCATCATTCAGCGTGAAGCGGCGGGTAAACAAGACATGAGGTTAATATCGGGAATTATCTGGAATCGGATTTGGGCTGGTATGAAACTGCAAATGGACGCAACTCTGCAGTATGCCAAAGGCACCGAAGAGGAAGGTTGGTGGCCACGAGTGTACTCCGAGGACAAGAGGATAGACTCAGAGTACAACACATATATGTATAAAGGCTTACCCCCAGGACCCATAGCTAACCCAGGACTCGAAGCCCTGAAGGCGGCGTATAACCCGGCGGAGACTAAATGCATGTTCTACATCCACGACAAAAAGCATCGTATCCATTGCGCGGAGACTTACGAAAAACACAAAGAAAATATAGAGAAATATTTGTAGTTGCTTTTTTGCTTAATTTAGCTACAATAGCTCTATTGTTCTTGTAGAATTGTTGGTTGTTTTTGAAATGGTTCTAGTGAGTATAAAACAAAATATGGGCCCTTAGCTTAGCTGGTAGAGCGCCTCATTTGCAATGAGGAGGTCAGCGGTTCGAATCCGCTAGGGTCCACAAATTAACAAACTGTCTAAATGCCAGTTTTTAATTTGTGGAAGCCGGACCGCGACGGCGGGAGGCGGGGTCGCGCAAATTTTCAGCAGAAAATTATGAGTGACCACAAAATGTTCTGGGCCCATAGTTAAGTGGTATAACGCGTCCATGGCATGGATGAGGCCGGAGTTCAATTCTCCGTGGGTCCACTAATCTCAACCTTTCTAACAAGTACCAGGAAATAAAATACCCTCACGCCATTTACATGGAATGAGGGTATTGGGGCAGAAATATAATTTCTGCGTTAGTCAGGTGACCGCCAGCAAGTAGCCAGCAATTCCCCCAACAATAAATTGCCATCCTTGCCTCCACAAATAGCGGAGACTCCTTTGGGTCCAGCGCAGGTATGCGCGTTGGCTTTGGGTGATGAAGGATAACCCCAGGACTGCTATCCATAGGGCGAGGAGGGAAGTGGCAAGTATTTCGAAATTATTCAGATGTTGCATAATCAATGAGTTAGGTTTGTTTTGAATATCCTGTACTCCATATAGAAATACAAAATACTCAAAACAAATAAAACCCAAAAATGCAAAGAGCTTAGTACCTGTATATTATACCATATTTAGGTTAAAAGTCAATCTGAGCTCGGAACTCGGGACGTTCAAATGGCTATTACAGAGGAAATTTGTTATTTTTAATATATGGATGATTCTACAATCAGAGGGGTAATATTTTTGATTACTAACAATGAAAATAGATTTCTATTGGAACAAAGAGACGGAAACAGTAAACTCAGTAAATGGTCTTGGGCATTTCCTGGTGGTGCAAAAGATGAAGGAGAAGATACTTTGCAAACTGTTATCAGAGAAGCAAAAGAAGAATTCGGCATAGACTTAAAACCAAATGAATGTGAAAAGCTAGGAACTTCTGTTACTCACTCAGGACGAGGTATGAACGAAATATGGCACTGTCCTTTGAAAGATGTTCCGAAACCCCTTGTCGTATCTGAAAGTGCTGGTGCTGGGTGGTTTACCTTAGAAGAAATCAAAAAAATGGATTTAGGATACAAACAGACAGAGCTAGTCTTACCTATTTTAAATAAAAAATTCCTGTAAAAAATCAAAAACCACCCTTTCTGGTGACCTAAGATTTTTACATGCTCCGAACTTAGGACGATGTTCGAAAGAGTTTGTTATAATGTTTATATGCAATATTTCGTGGGGTATTTGGTTGAAGGTGAAGCTTCGGAATACTATAAAGCACTCACTTCTGACCTAAATCAGAGGTTTGGTATTAAAAACCTGTCAGAATATATTCCTCCTCACCTCACACTTAAAATACCTTTCGAGCCAGATAGTATAGAAGATTTTGAGAAATATGTGGCAACAGTATCTGAAACCCTTTCAACTGTAGATTTATCGGTTGATGGGTTTGAGAAGTTCGATGGCAAAAGAATGACTATCTTTCTAAGGGTTGCAGTAGGGGAGAATATAAAAACAATAGAAGAGGTAGTCGACCACCTTGAATCTTATAGTGAATATACAAAAAAGCTTCCACGACCTCTCACTCTCCATTCATCAATTGCTCGGTTCTTGTCTCCTGAACAATGTGACGAGATTTGGAGTTATTTGCAAACACTTCCAACTCCTCAGTTCAATTTAGTATTTAATAATTTAACTATATTTAAACTTGTAGATGGTATTTGGGGGGTGCACAAAACTTTTACTTTTTAGTAATCGTGCCAGGTTCGAATTACCTAGAAAAGGGAAAGTGGTGTGTATCAGGCACCCTTTTGTGGGCCCGCTCCCACTAAAGCTTCGGATGGATAGGGTAGGGATCTTTCCTTACAGGAACAGTATACCTT
>DATDUL010000038.1:0-6089 GCA_036517715.1 Minisyncoccota bacterium | reverse complement strand
GCGATAACAGCCTTACGTAGAACTTTCTTCAAAGTATCGTAGCTTGGCACAATACCTTCGAGGTATTCAGTCATCAAAGCTTCATCGTTTTCAACGATTTTTTCTATAAGTTCATTATGGTAACCTTCTGCTTCTTTTTTGTATTCTTCTGGGATTTCTTTTTCTATTACAGTATTACCCATTTCACCTTCGAAGTAATACGCCTTCATTTTCAAAAGGTCGATAACACCATCGTGTTTTTCTTCAAGTCCGATAGGGATTTGCATGCGGACAGCTTTTTTAGTCAAACGATCTAGAATCGTTTTGTAGGAGTGTTCAAAAGACGCGCCAGTTCGGTCGAGTTTGTTGATGAAGCAGATACGAGGAACGTTAGCTTCATCAGCATAACGCCAGTTGGTTTCAGACTGTGGCTCTACACCAGCCACACCGTCGAACACCACCACTGCTCCGTCGAGTACTCGAAGAGATCTTTTCACTTCCACTGTAAAGTCGATGTGCCCTGGGGTATCGATGATGTTGAAACGGTGTTTCAACTTCTTGTCAGTTGGGGCAGCGTAGGTCGGTGTCCAGAAACAAGTAACCGCAGCAGAAGTAATAGTGATACCTCGCTCTCGTTCCTGTTCCATCCAGTCGGTTGTGGTTTCACCATCGTGAACTTCACCGATTTTATGGGACACACCTGTATAAAATAAAACACGCTCGGTGGTGGTAGTCTTACCAGCATCAATATGCGCAATAATTCCAAAATTTCTAACTTTCTCTAGTGGATAATCTCTTTCCATAATTGTAATTTAACTAATAAAAAAGCGCGTCTAGCGCTCCTGTCACTATACCCCACAAAGCTGTTTTTTGCAATAACAATCGCAATTACGGACTATTCGTCCGCAAATCTACAATTACGAAGGCTCCTGAGTTCTCTCTGTCTCATTTCCTCAGTAAATTTTTCTTGGTATTCACCTCGTTTATCTGGGTTATTAGATCTCCATTCATCCTGATTTTCAGGAGGCCAAGCGTCGTACCCTTCTGGGTGTGATGCCTCTTTTATAACCTTGTATTCCGTCAGTGGCCTCTGTTCAACTTCAGCAATTCTTGTTTTGTATTTTTCCTCTATTTCGTTTACAGAATTCACAGAAATCCTTAATGCCTCTTCGGGATCCTTTTTGCGAAAATGAATATTGTAGTCCACTAGAACGTCTATTATTTCCTGCTTACTGAATATTCTGCCTTGTTCATCACCTTCTATAACTCTTCTGTTATGATCAATTACAAATTGAGGTAAGAAAGTGTAATCGTTAGAATTAAACAGGTTTGGACTGTAAACGAATTTGTTGGGATCCGAAACACCGCCTGATCCTACTAAGATTTTGTTGTTTTCGTTTGCCCATTTTGCATATTTACTTTCAATGAGCGGATCTACGTTCTCGGACATGAATCTGTTTGCCTCTTCCCAGGCCTTCTCTCGTTGCCCATTTTCCTGAAATAGGAAATATTTATATACGTCGTGTAGTGCGTTTAATCTAGCTTCGTCTTTATTGAGATTGAAATTTTTATAATGAGGATCAATTAAAAATCTTTGTATATTAAAATGATTTTCCCCTTCATAATTTACCCCAGTGATATTAGGGTAGTATTCTCTGTAATTGTAATACCTGTTGCCAGTGTTTGGGTCTACCAAAATGGTATCAGTTTCGACCAAAGTATTTACATAATTTGTAAAGAAATCTGTTTCTCCTAAGCTCTCTGGAACTACTGTTTTTGTCCTAATATCCTCCAAATTAGAATGTGGGCATTTGGTAGCTCCAAATGAATAGGACACCTTTTCGTCGCCGGTTATCGAATAGTGGCCAATTTTTGGGTTGTGATAATACCTTAAATTTCCATCTCGAGTTATATATGCCTCATCAATATATGGTATGGAGTCATTGTGTTCTGTAGTTTCAAATTCAGGAGGATTACCATCTCCGGTTTTATAAAGGTCAGATAAAAATTGGTCATCAATGGGTTCCTTTTCCCTTTTTTTATAGATCCTTTCAATTTTCGGTTTCCAAGGTTCGTTGCTTGGAGGACTTGGAGGCATGTTCATATCGATCGGCATACAAACAATAGTAACCTACTGGTATTAAAAACACAAAAGCCCCTCTATGGGGCTTTTGTTTAGATAGTGTCTAGATAGTGAGATAGTGCCTAAAGCACTATCTCACTATCTCAAAGCTGTTTTTTGCAAATAAAAAAACGGCAGGTCTCGAAGACCTGCCGTTCAGGTGAAAAGATGCTTAAAATATTACGTGTGTACTTCCGCTTGTGTCTCAGTTGTTGCCGGGATTATGACTTCAATTTTTCTGTCAGTTTATCTGTAATGACTTCAATGAGTTCGTCATCTGGTTTTCTACCAACAACGTCACTGTTAGATGGAGTTGGATGTCGCCCGTTTGGCAACGAAGATGCGGAGAAGTGCTCCCCGTCGCAGCTACTGAACAATACGCTCAGCAGAAAAAGGAAAAAAAAATTTTTCATGTGACAAAGAATTTGTGAGCAATGGGTGAATTTAAATTAAACTTAATACATACATAGCTGAAAGTCAAACTAAAACAAAAAACTTCCATTTGAATGGAAGTTTTTTGTTTATTTAAAATTTTATTAGTCTTACCAAGCGAAGTGAGCGAATGCTTTGTTGGCGTCTGCCATTTTGTGAGTATCGTCTTTCTTCTTTACAGCGGCACCTTCGTTCTTTGAAGCAGCTATCAATTCATCTGCTAGTTTCATGTGCATTGGTACACCTTTCTTGCCTCGAGCTGCGTCACGGATCCATCGCATAGCTAGCGCCAGTCTTCGTTCAGCGCGAACTTCACGTGGGACCTGGTAGTTTGCACCACCGATACGCTTGGAACGAACTTCGGTCAAAGGCCCAGCATTTTTCATAGCGAGGTCGAATACTTCGAGTGGGTTTGGATTGCCGGTCTTTTCTTTGATAACTTCGAAGGCTTGGTATACAACCTTTCGAGCAGTTTCTTTTTTACCAGACCACATAACGTAGTTGATAAACTTCTCGAGCTTTTCTGAGTTGTAAACGAAGTCCTTGCCTACTATATTTCGATTTTTAACTTTGCGTCGCATAAAATTTTATTTCTTTTCTTTAGGTTTCTTATTACCATAGAGCGATCGTCCTTGTCGTCTCTTTTCAACACCTTGGGTATCGAGCACACCACGAACGATGTGGTAACGTACTCCGATCAAGTCCTTTACACGACCACCTCGTAGCATAACCACAGAGTGTTCCTGCAAATTGTGTCCTTCACCTGGGATGTAAGCAGTAACTTCCAAACCGTTGGTAAGTCTGACACGAGCGATCTTTCGTAGAGCTGAGTTTGGTTTCTTTGGAGTGGTTGTAGTCACCTTTGTACATACACCTCTTTTGAAAGGTGAAGAATAATACACCGGCTTGTTCTTGAGCACATTAAATCCGCGAGTTAAAGCCACGGTCTTGTCTTTACCTTTTGGTGTTCGTCTGTTTTTTCTAACTAATTGGTTGATTGTTGGCATTCCTTGTCTATTTCTATAAATTAAAAGAGTCTCAAGGACTCTTGGTAGCACAGAGGTAATCTACTATAGGTTTGCAAAAAATGCAATACCCTAGAGCCCTAGCCCAGTTATGAGCTTGAAACTACCGAAAATAACAGGGGCCAGATATTGCGAAAACATGAAGATAAATATGACTAAAATAAAGAAAGAGTATTGTTCGATGCTCGCCAGCACTCCCGAAAAACGAGCTGGCAAAAGGTTGAAAAGTATCTTTGATCCGTCGAGTGGTGGAATAGGCACGAGGTTAAAGAATGCCAAAGCCAAGTTTACGATTACGATAGAAGACACAAATCCGATCAGTTTCTCGCTAGGGAAAACAGGCCACAAAAAGCGCAGGATTAGTCCAAAGAATAATGCGATGAAAAGGTTGGCCAGTACTCCCGCAGCCGCGACGGCTATGGTCCCCCATTTTTCGTTTCGTAGATTTGCCGGGTTGTATGGTACCGGTCTAGCCCAACCAAAAGCAAAGCCAGTAGTGAAATAAAGTATTGCTGGTAAGATAATCGAACCAAAAAGGTCCAAATGCGCCACTGGATTCAGTGTCAGCCGACCCGCCATGCGAGCAGTCTTGTCGCCGAAGTACTCCGCCATGAAACCATGGGAAACTTCGTGTATCACCACCGACATTATCAGTATGGCCAGATAAAAGATTGTATCTATTGCTTGCATAAGTTATAAAGTTCATAAAGTTTTTAAAGTTGTAAAGTATTTGAATCCTACTTTCAACTTTATAACTTTCTACTTGATAAACTAATTCATATATGATAGCATGCACTCATTGTTATGAAAACCTGTGCAATCACAAAAAAGACAAGTATCGTGGGCGGCGGTTATTCCAACCGTACTCGTGCCACCAAATTCAACCCTACCGGCAAGGTCAGGAAGCATGTTAATTTGCAGAAAAAGCGTGTATTCGTAGCCGAACTTGGCAAAACTGTTATGGTAGAAGCTACCACTCGTGGATTCAAAACCCTCAAGAAAAACGGCGCTTACGCTACCCTCCTCAAGGCTGGATTGATAAACTCAAAATAAATTATTTATACAAAAAAAGGGCGGACCTTGTTGAAGGGTCCGCTTTTTTTGTTGAAGGTGGATTTGTAGTTTGTTTATCTTTTGGGACGGGTCTCTGTTGGGACCTTAATTGTTTGGGTTTTAGGTTTTACTGCAGGATAGCGTGTGGTGTTGACCATAGGTTTAATTTTAAGCTTCAAAAGAAGCGGTGACGAGTGAAAAAACTAGATTTACCCTCAGAGTACTCTTACACAGATTCAATGTCAATAAACAAAAAGCGAAATTATAAAATTTTTGAATGGTCTGGGGATTTTTTCCGAGGACCTGAAAAAATTTTGATAATTTCGCTTTTTTAAACTAAGCTGGCACGAAAGTCAGCGCAGTTCCCTTCTTGCCTGAACGGCCAGTACGGCCGATGCGGTGCACATAGGTATCATAGGTTTGCGGTACATCGTAGTTTATAACGTGGGTTACATCTGGAATGTCGAGTCCTCGTGCAGCTACGTCAGTGGCGATGAGAATATTGATCTGGTCTTTTTTGAAAAGCTCCAGGGTACGAATACGCTCCCGGCTTCTTTTATCACCATGTATACAACCCACTTTGAATCCAACTTTATGTAAATCTTTGGTCAAAGTATCAACTGCGTGTTTCATTTCTCGGAAAATCAAGATTTTGTCAGTACCTTCTTCTCTCAAAACTTCACAAAGTTTATCTAGCTTCTGTTCGTTCTTTACTCGGATCACATCTTGGTCTATGTTCTTGGCGGTCTCGCCTGAAACCACAGAAATGAATACTGGATCCTTCAGGAAGTCTGCTGTCAGCTTTTTTATTTCTGGTGAGAGTGTCGCCGAGAAGAAAAGTGTCTGCCTGTCAGCTGAAGTCTTGTCTAAGATGAAAACCATGTCATCACGGAATCCCATGTCGAGCATCCGGTCGGCTTCATCAAGCACGACGTATTTATAAGGAGTTAAATCTAGAACCTTTCTTTTGATTAAGTCAGTTACACGTCCTGGAGTACCGATAACAAATTGAACTCCCCTTTTGATCTCATCGATTTGTTTGTTGATCGGCATACCTCCAACAACACAAACTCCGTAGAGTCCTGAACCAGTAGCCAGTGAGCGTAGCTCGTCCTCGATTTGGATTGCGAGCTCACGAGTAGGAGCAAGCACCAAGACTTTTTGAGTCTTGTTTTTCATAACTTTGTTTATCAAAGGCAAAAGGAACGCTGCGGTCTTGCCGGTACCAGTGTTCGCCATGCCGAAAACATCTTTACCCTCTAGGACTGCATTGATAGATTGGTCTTGGATTGGTCGAGGATTGGAATAACCCTTTTTTGCAATATTTTTATGGAGCTGTGCTTCAAATGGAAAGTCTGCAAATGTGTGCTTGGCTATGTACGGCTTCTCTTCTATGTGTACTGCTTTTTGGATGAAGCGAGAAAAGTCTATTCTGTCACCACGGCCCCTGCCACGACCTCCACCACCGCCACCAGACT
>DATDUL010000037.1:0-3565 GCA_036517715.1 Minisyncoccota bacterium | reverse complement strand
AAATTTTTAAAATCTAACAAACTCAATATACCAGATACTTGGGTTACTGTAAAGAAGAGCTTTTGTTACAGTATCCGAAATAGTATAATAAAATCATTATTAAACAGGGGACTAATTAACTTAAAATGTTACAAAATAAAGTTACTAGATATTTACTGTTCGTTTTGGTGTTTGTGATGGTGTTGAACGTCGGTTTGTTGCTTGGAAGCAAGGTGGTTACTAATAAAACTACCCAGCAGGTAGCTAGCGTAGCGTCTTCACAGGAAGGCGATGGCTCTGGAGAGAGGGGCGAAGGGGAAGATCCTAGACTGTGTCGAGCTTTCAGTGATAAGGCGAAAAATTATACCAAGTATAACGAGTTTGGTTTGGGTACTGAACTCCAGCCGTATGAGATCTGGACCCCAAAGCAATTTGTAGATATTACAAATGCTGGTTTTGATCCGTATTACTACCTCCAGTGTTCCAACATCAGCTTTTCGACAACACCTCAATTCACAATCCCTGTTTTCGTGGGTCACTACAATGGTAATTATTTTACTTTGCAAGAATATAAATATATTGGCGACAGTGCTGCTTTCGTAGGTATATTTGAAAAAGTACAAGACGGTGCAACCATAGATCATGTTCGAATTGCTCGTTCAACTCTCCAGCTAAATGGTCAAAATGGTGCCATTGCTGTTTTAGCAGGGGAATTAACTAATTCAAAAATAAACGACATTAAACTGTATAGTTCGAATGTTAGTGCAGCCTATACTTCCGCTGCCGCTTTGGTTGTTCAAAGCTACAAATCTGAAGCAACGAACATAGAAATTAACGGTACAACTGTTCGAGCCAAATACAACGCTTCTGGAATGTTTAATTTTGTCATTAACAGTAAGCTTAAAAATGCTAAAGTTGTTGGCGGTACAGTGCTAGCTGTTAGTGGTCATGGAGCAGGTATTGCAAACATCTTTGACTCTAATCAATTTCTACCAGTTTCTGGTGTTTTTGAAAACATAAGTTATAAAGGAACATCGGTTGCTGGTACTCAGGTTGCGGGTGTGGTTAATAGCTTAGACAACGCGACGTTGTCTTATGCAGAGGTTGAGGCACCGCTGTCTTCAGTAGCTGATACCAACAATAACTCTACTATCGGAGGTCTTGTCGGAGAAGCGTCTAATGCAAGTATCGAAAAAGGACATTTCAATGGAACTATTGATCGAAAAGCTTTTGTGAATAACGTATGTGGTACTACTAATTATACTGGAGGAGTAGCAGGCTTGTTGCGCAATTCAAGCATTTACTGGTCTTATGCAATAGGTCAAATAAAAGTTACAGACAACTGTGGTGGAACTGGCGGTGTTGTCGGGGTGAGCATGGATTCGACTGTTCAAAATTCTTATGCCGATATAGGGTTCTCTATTTCTGGATCAAATGGTCCACTCGGAGGATTGGCTGGCACGATATTGAATTCAAATAATTCGCTAGCTTCTTTCTACAAGAATCGTTCAACAATACGTGTGATACCACTGTCAGGTGGAACGGTAACAATATTGGGTGGCCACATCGGTTTAGCTGTGGGTTCTTCTTTTCCTAGTGATATGAGTTATACGTCAGGATCTTTACCGGATGTGTCTGCGTTTAATGCTGGTCCATATGTTGGTCTATATACTGACCTAGACGGTAATGAATTTATACCAAGTACTATTTATTATGTAGATGCGTATACCTGTAGTGGAAATTGCAATACTATCGGTACAGCTAAACCACAGGCATATCTCTTAAATCCAGTTAACTTGCCGACGCAGACTTGGGAATTTTCTCCAACCAAATGGGTGCAAGCATCACTAAACTCGTTCCCATTGATTCCATCTGCTAAATCAAATTACTAATAAAGTAATTAATCAAAAAAACCTCCAATCGGAGGTTTTTTTGATTAAGCGATTTCCACTATTTAGTTGGGAGCGCTTTGGATTTGGTAACTATTTCATCTACGATGCCGTACTTTTTGGCTTCAGTTGCGTCCATCCAATTGTCTCGCTCTACGTCTTTTTCAATGGTGGCTAGTTTCTGACCAGTGTTTTTTGATAGTATGTCGTTCAATTGAGCGCGAAGTTTCAAAATATGTTTGGCTGATATTTCAATATCAGATGCTTGTCCGTCTGCACCACCATGAGGTTGGTGAATCATGACTTCAGAGTTTGGTAATGTGAATCTTTTACCTTTTGCTCCGCCAGCGAGCAAGAATGCCCCCATGGATGCGGCCATACCGACACATATAGTAGACACATCGGGTTTCACGAATTGCATGGTGTCGTATATCGCGAGTCCAGCGGATACAGAACCCCCAGGGGAGTTGATGTACAGGTGAATGTCTTTCTTGGAGTCTTCGTTTGCTAGAAAAAGTATCTGAGCTATGACCAGGTTTGCAGTGTGGTCATCTATCGGTCCACCTAGGAAAATAATGCGCTCACGTAGTAGGCGAGAGTATATGTCATAAGCTCGTTCGCCAAATTGCGATTTTTCTATAACAGTTGGGATTAACATACAGTCATAATATATCGTAATAAGAAAATTCTCAAGTTTTCCACTTGCAGGATACTATGCGCAAGAGTAGAATTTATCGAAATGTATCAGAGAGAACGAAAATTAAATACGCATCCCAAAGCATGTTTATTTAATTTTCGTTCTCTCGAAAAACCGGCCCAATAAGCCGGTTTTTTTATTTGTTCATTAAATAATTCTCCGCCATGAAAAAGTTGGTAAATTCCTTGTATCAAACAGCCAAAAATCAAACCCGAGAGCAGGTCTTTTTTAAAAACAAAGACCACAGACACCAAGTGATCAGCCTTGCGCATGAGCAAGGAGTCAGAGTAATAGCAAAAAGTAAAACAACACTAATCTATCAATTACCCCCGAAAAAAGAGTAGGGGGTTATTTTTTTAAAGGTTTTCCAAAAACTGAAAGATTTTTTCGTTGGTTAGAATATTTTGAGAATGTAGGCGAGCTCGCTCTGGATCGGCATCTTTGTAGTGCTCTAGGATGTGAGCAACTTCTTTGGCTACTTCTTCTTCGTCAGCTAATAGCTTTTCAGCTTTACTGATTTCGTTTAAAACCAAAGCAAGCTTTGCTCTTTTCTCTCCGTCATTTCTGAATTCTGTACGCAATTCTTCTACGGTTTTGTTCAAGTGTTTCAGATAGTCTTCAAACTTTAGTCCCATCTGAGTTATGTCAGCTTCCATACGGTAGAGGATTTTATCTATTTCAAGTTCTACCAATATTTCTGGAACATCTATTTCGGATTCTTCGATTATTTTTTCGATTATCTTTAGGCGTGTTTTTTCTCGTACCAGGTTTTCTTTTTCTAGTCGTAGGTTGTCCTCGAGTTTCTTTCGAAAGTCTGCCATATCAGCAAAGTCACCCAAGCTTTTTACGAATTCATCATTCCATTCTGGTAATTCCTTGACGTCGGACATCTGGGATCCTTCGATGTCCGACGTTTGGGTGGCTTCGGTTACGTGCTTTTTGGGTGCGCGAGATTTACGGATGTCCATGATGGTGTTCTCTATGTCTTCCTCAGTCACCA
>DATDUL010000036.1:0-3663 GCA_036517715.1 Minisyncoccota bacterium | reverse complement strand
ATTCCTTCTCGAGCGCCCTTACCCACACCCACAATGATAGCTGTCGGTGTAGCCAGGCCCAGCGCGCACGGACAAGCAATCACCAGCACTCCCACGAACGACACTAGTCCAAAAGACAGTGCTTGTGAAAAACCAAGTGTTGCTGTACCCAGTAGTAGCCACACACCCAAAGTTACAAAAGCGATTACAAGTACAGCTGGTACGAATACAGATGAAATTTTATCTGCCAGTGCTTGAATCGGCGCTCTACTACCTTGAGCCTCTTCCACCATTTTTATAATTTGAGCGAGCAAAGTCTCGGAGCCGACTTTTGTAGCTTTAAATTTAAATGATCCGCTTGTGTTTAAAGTCCCTCCCACTACAGCGTCTCCTATTTTTTTCTTCGCGGGCATCGGTTCCCCGGTGACCATGGACTCATCAACGAATGACCCTCCTTCTACGATGATTCCATCCACGGGAATTTTATTCCCAGGTTTTATGATGATGACGTCCCCGTGCACCACGTCGTTCACAGAGATTTCTAGTTCTTTGCCATCGCGCACTACTAACGCTGTTTTCGCCTGCAGGTTTAAAAGTTTTTCTATAGCATCACCTGTTTTTAACTTTGATTTTGTTTCCAAATATTTACCGAGCGCAATAAATGTAATGACGACAATCGTCACATCATAATAAGTATGCTCTACGTTTATGAATTGCTTCAGGGGTTCTTCGAATGCAGAAATAATAAAGCTATAGATGAACGCGGTCAGAGTACCTATGCCGATCAGTGTATCCATGTTGGCCTTGCCGTATTTTAGAAATCGGTAAAAACCTAGCAAGTACGGCTTACCGACGACAAACAGTATGTACGTAGCAAATATCGGCAGGAGGTGGTGAAAAAATTCTTTCACCGTGTAGCTCATCTCAGGCACTAAATTATACAAACCCAAAATGTCCCATGCCATCACAAAAACACTCACTATGGCCAGAGGTATAGCTATCGTGAGTTTAGACTTCATATCCTTGAGTTCAATCAGTTTCTCTGTTTTGGATTGACTGAGACCCAGATGTTCCCGGTGCTCATCTTCACTCATACCCATATCTTTTGCACTCATGTTGTGCATTTTGTGTTCATCGGTATTTGCCATTAATGAATACCCCAGTGGTTCTAGTTTCTCGTTAAACTTTTCCGGGCTAGTCTTGTCCATATCAAAAGAAATCTTGGCATTTTCGGTGCCTGGATTAACCTCTATACTTTCTACCCCATCCATCTTGCTCACTGTTCGCTCAATAATACTCGAACAACTAGCACAATGCATACCTTTGACTTTATATATTTTTGGGCTTTGCATACGATTTTTTATTTTGTTATTTCTTTTTAAGTTGATAAACTTTCAAGATTTCTTTGGTAGCTTTTTCAGTCTCACCTCTTTTTATTTGGTTCACTACACAGTGACCCAAATGTCCTTTGAGTAATTCATCTTCGACTCCAGAGAGGCCCTGCTTTATAGCAGACGTTTGAGTAATGACATCAATACAATACGTATCTTTGTCTATCATACCTTGTAACCCCCTCACCTGTCCTTCGATTATTTTTAATCTTTTTATTAATTTTTGCTTGTCGCTTTTTTTGGTATCTGTATGCATACCTAAAGTATATACCCCCCAGGGGGTATAGTCAAATCAAGTTAAACTTACACGTGGAAAAACCTCGACAGGATTATCGAAGAAATAGATTGTTTTGATTTTGGAGCCGTTGCGCAGGATTGAACTGCGGACCTCGTCATTACCAATGACGTGCTCTACCAACTGAGCTACAACGGCATACTATTGCTCTACCAAAGCCGACGGTTCTGTCGGCTCCCCGATTCTCCGTCGGGACTGAGCTATCTACCTGTCGACAGACAGGCAACGGCATAAGGGAGATAGTACTACAGTTTGCCTACTTTTTCAAATAAGCTTTAGCTGTTGCTTATTCTACGAGCGTTAGCGCGAGCATTAGAGCAATTCCGAGTATTATCGCGAAGATCTGCCAAAAGGATTTTTTGACTGATTTTGTTTTATGTAATTCCGGTATCAAGTCGGTAGCAGCTATGTAGATGAAGCCACCAGCAGCAATAGGCAAAATATAAACAACAAATCCAGTACCAGCTTCACCTAAAAAGAAGGCTACAAAGGTACCACAAACTGCGGCCAGTGCAGATAGAAAATTCAACCACAAAGCTCTCTTGCGCGAGTATCCAGCATGCAGAAGTACCGCAAAGTCTCCAATTTCTTGAGGGATTTCGTGCAATATGACTGCGATTGTTGTGGCGACGCCGACCGGAATACTGACCATAAAACTGACTCCGATGACTATACCGTCGATGAAGTTGTGGACTCCGTCTGAAAACAGCACTAGCTCTCCTACTGGGTGAACGTGGTTTTCGTCTGCGTCATCACTGTGGTGGTGCCAGTGTAAAAACTTTTCGATTACAAAAAACAGGAAGAATCCGGCGATAATCAAGAGTCCTACGGTGGTACCATTTTCCAAATTTTCAAAAGATTCAGGTATGAGGTGAATGAAAGCGTCGCCCAAAAGTGCCCCCACGGCCAAGCTCACAAAAAAGTATATGTATTTTTTTATTACACCTTCCTTCTTAGAAAGAGCAAAAAGCCCCACGAGTGAAACGAGGCTGATGAGCAGGGTTCCCGAAAGTGCATACACATATGTCATACGTACACTTTATTCTAGACGTCATCATATTGCAAGCTAAAATATTTGAATTTTTAAACACCAAAGGAATACAAAAAAAACCGCTCGTGAGGCGGTTTTTGGAAATCAATATTGTTATAAAACAATCTTATTGATTTGTTTGAAACGTACTAGGCCATATGACTGAAGTGTTTCCACTTTGGTCAGTTGTAGTTATGGTGTAGTTATACTTTGTATTTGGAGATGTGTTACTTAGAGTAAGCTGTTTGCTTGTACTGAAAGTATCATCGCTACTTTTTGTTCCAGAGATAGCTGGAGTAGCCAAAGTTATTTCTGCATCATTCCAATTACTCCAATTGATCAAACTAGTATCGTAGAATACTGTAGTCTTTACTGGTTCACTGCTACTGAAAGAAACGACTTCGTTTTTCCCAGCAGAACTGAGAGCAAGACTGTAAATGCTAGCACTAGCCACATCGATACCTCTACCTGACATCACAATACTGTTTACTTTATTGCGAGACATTGGGCCTACTATGCCATCAGGAGTTAGGTTGTACGCAAGTTGGAATTGGATAACAGCACGCTTGGTCTGTGAACCAAAAACACCATCCCGTGAACCTGAAGGATACATAACAGGGTCAGATGCTAAAAGCTCTTGTAGCGCTCTGACGTTTGCACCTGTCGACCCCACCTTTAATGTAACTCCACCAATCTCAGTATAGGCTTCCGCCTTTGTAGTATTTCCTGCGAAAGCTATAGTAAAGATAAACACACTCATTATCCCAAATAACACAAATTTATTGTTTTTAATCATAAAAATTTTTGATAAACCTCGTTGATAATCCGCGAGCTCGACACTCACATATATGATGCCGTTAGGACCAAAGAAGCATTACATAGCAAAATACAGTAGCCGAAGCTACTGTATTTTTATTTGGCGCGACCGAGCGGATTTGAACCGCCAGCCTCCCGCGTGACAGGCGGGT
>DATDUL010000035.1:0-3477 GCA_036517715.1 Minisyncoccota bacterium | reverse complement strand
ACGTGGACGGATCCCACATTCGTACACTACTACTGACCCTGTTCTACCGATACTTCCGTGGAGTTTTGGACGCAGGTTATGTGTACATTGCTCAGCCACCACTATATAAAATAAAGAAGGGCAAAGAAATTTCTTATGCTTATACCGATGAAGAGAAAGTAAAAATTGTCGGCAAAGAAGCTGACGTAGCTGAAATCCAAAACGCAGAAGAAGGTGAGTTTGTAGAAGGTGAGACAGAAGATAACGAAGGGGATTCCAAAGAAGAAATAAAGAGGAAGTCTAACAAAGTTCACATACAGCGATACAAAGGTCTCGGAGAAATGAACCCCGAAGAATTGTGGGAAACCACCATGGATCCAAACAACCGGGTGCTGAAACAAGTCTCCATCGCCGACGCCGAAGAAGCCAACAAAGTCTTCGACATCCTCATGGGCTCCGAAGTCCCACCTCGCAAATCTTTCATTCAATCAAATGCGAAATTAGCAGATATTGATATCTAAATTATGGCCTTAGAATTTTCTGAACAAAACAAAGATCAGAAATATTATGACGATTTAGCAAATCAGCTAAAAGGCTTATACTCTGACTCCGATTCAATCCCTGTTACTGTAAAACAAGTTGTTGATTTTTTAGAGGCAGGTCAAGCTCAAAAAGCAAAAAATAAAGCCACCTGGGATGCAGATAAACTGCTGCTCGATCCTAAATTTGACGAGATAAAAGATATAACTAAAAAAATATAAAATTAGAATCAACAAAAAGTATCTAAGTGGATAAAAATAACTCCAATGGCTAATCTTGAAATTCTAATACCCAAACAAGTCGGATTTCTAAGTCCTTTGGTGCAAATTATTTTAGTGTCTTTATTGTTTGTTGTTACTATAGTTTGGCAATACAAAGAATACAGACAAACAGGCAAAACCTGGGGTGGGTATTACCCGTTGCACACCTCTAGTTTCTTCGCAGCTATTTACGAAGAAGTTATATTTAGAGGTTTTATTTTTGCCTGGCTTTTAAATGTGTATTCACTTTTTGGGGCAATTGTAATTTCATCACTACTTTTTGGCTTGTGGCATCTCAAAAATATATTTTACATGGAGAAAAAAGCTTTGATTTATCAAATGCTTTACACCGGATTTGTTTTTGGCCCTATTGCCTCCTTGATAACTTTTTACACCGGAACGATTTGGCTAGCTGTGATATTCCATTTCTGCAACAATCTTTTAGCCGTTTCGAGTTTAAACTTTATAGCCAAAAAACAACGTTAGTTCAAAGTCTTTTCTTTGATTTCTTTTTCTAGGCGGGCTAGTAGGTCGGAAGCTGATATCTCTTCTTTGCTACCATCACGTTTCTCGATGGTTAGGTTGCCAGAAGCAACTTCTTTGTCGCCGAGGACAATGACGTATGGAGCACGCATGTCTTTTGCTTGGTGAATTCTTTTACCCAAGGAATCCGAACCGGAAGGGTAGAATTCTACCCGGATATCTCTATCCATGAATTCCTGCATAATTTTCTTTCCAGCTTCTTCGTGGTTCTCGCGTACTGGAACTATGGCAACTTGGATAGGGGAAAGCCAAGCAGGGAAGTTACCCGCGAAATGTTCAATCAAGAAACCAATGAACCTTTCGTGAGTTCCAAGCGGTGCGCGGTGTATTATGAAAGGTGTTTTTTTGGTACCGTCTTTGTCGGTGTATTCAAGTTTGAATCTCTTGCCCATGAATAGGTCGAGTTGGTTGGTTGAAGCGGTAAAAGATCTGCCGATCGACGAGAATATTTGGAAATCCATTTTTGGTCCATAAAAAGCGGCACCATCATTCACGACTTTATAAGGCACACCTGACATCTCCATAGCTTTTATGGTCATCTCTTCCGCTAGTTTCCAATCGGACTCTTCACCGTGATACTTGTCTAGTTTTTCTGGGTTACGCAAGGCAAGTTCCATCTCGTATTTTTCGATTCCTAGCACCTTGTAATAGTACTCATGTAGTTTGATAACATTAACAAATTCTTCAACTGCTTGTTCTGGAGTTACGTAGATGTGGGCATCGTTCATCTGCATTCCGCGTACTCGCATAAGCCCGAACAAACTACCAGAGTCTTCATATCTATGACACCATCCGTATTCAGCGAAGCGTAGTGGCAGTTCTTTGTATGTGTGGGGTGTTGCAGCAAAGGTTTTGTGGTGAAACGGACAGTTCATCGGCTTTATGTAGTAATTTTCATCTTCGATTGTAATAGGGGCGTACATGCTTTCTTTGTAGAGTGGCAAGTGACCAGAGGTATAGAATAAATTCTCCTTTGTTATGATTGGAGTAGACACTCTTTTATAACCCCACTTCTTTTCCGTATCCTTTGCCCATCTTTCCAATTCTTCTTTTACAATGGTTCCATTTGGTAGCCAAATAGGTAAACCTTTTCCTATTTCTTCGTCAAAGGTGAACAATTCCAATTTTCTACCCAGCTCTCGGTGGTCTCGTTTCAAGGCTTCTTCTCTTTGGTTCAAATATGCATCCAGCTTGCCTTTGTTCTCAAATGCCAATCCGTATATACGAGTAAGCATTTTGTTTTTCTCATCACCGCGCCAGTATGCACCAGCGACACGGTCGAGTTTGAAGGAGTCGGATGCAATTTCTTTTGCAGGATTTTCAGCATGTCCTCCACGGCATAGGTCAGTGAAGCCTCCGCAAGTATAGAAAGTAATTTTCTCACCCTTCTCGGCGATTTCTTTTATAAGTTCTAGTTTGTATTGGTTGCCTGCAAAATACTGCTCGGCTTCTTCTTTGGTTTTTTCTGCATGTGTAAATTCTACCCAGCCTGACAGAAGCTCCTTCATTTTCTTCTCGATTTGCTCTAGGTCCTTGTCAGATACAGGATTTTTGAAATCTAGATCATAATAGAAACCATCTTCGACTGCAGGGCCGATGGTTGTTTTGGTGTCTGGATATAATTCCAAAACTGCTGCTGCTAGCAAGTGTGCGAGCGTATGTCTTTGCTTGTTTAGTTCTTCCATAAAACTTTAATAATTAATTTATAAATAAAAAATCCCCGCCCTAGTAAAAATGCAAATACTGCATCTTTACTAGGGCGGGGAAGTTAAAATCTCAATTTAAATCCTCGTGGTTCCACCTAGTTTCTCCGACGCAGGGTCGGAGCACTTCATTTCGTAGATTAGCCTTTACAGGACTCGTCAGACGAGTTTGTGGTTGGTAGCCACAACAATCTCTACCTGTACTACTATAGCACTAACTGCCTAATTTGCAATTTTTACAAAATCTGGTAAACTGGCATCATTATGGTAGTACGAATGCGACATACTAAATCCCATACCGCGAACCGCCGAAGCCACCACGCGCTCAAGGCTGTTAACTTTGATACCTGCAAGAACTGCGGAGCAAAGAAACTACGCCACCGAGTCTGTGTTACCTGTGGTCAATACAACGGTAAGTAGGTTTTGGATTTAGTTAAAAAAGCTGAAAAGAA
>DATDUL010000034.1:0-2368 GCA_036517715.1 Minisyncoccota bacterium | reverse complement strand
TATACTTAAATTAAGTTTATTTAAAACCTTCTCAGTTGAATTTATTTGTGCCCTGCCACCGTCTACTACTATCAAATCTGGACTCCCCCACTCAGGATGTCCAAATCTGCGTTCTAAAACCTCTGCGAGCGCACCAGTATCGTTGGCTCCAGTTTGGGTTTTGATTTTAAATTTTTTATATTCACTCTTGTTTACCTCACCATCTTCGATAACGGTCATGACTCCAACCATGTTTTTACCACTCATGTGGGCCACATCGTAGGCTTCAATGCGAAAAATATCCTGGTGTTGAGACATTTGCTTGGAGGAATCTTCGCTACGACCAGATGGTGCTTGCCCTTCCAAGACAGAGTGCGAATGACGGAAAGCAAAAGTCGAAACACTAGTTGAGTGGTCTCCTTTTATTAGAGCAACATCATTTATATGATTGAGTGCAAATATCTGCCTTTTGATCTCCCCTGCTTTTTCAAATTGTTTCTGCTTAGCATATGCTTTCATTTCTTTTTCCAGACTTTTCAAAATAGATTTTTTCTTGCCTTCAAAAAAGAGTTTTATATTCTTGATATTTTTAAGCAGGATTTCCTTTTGTTCTGGAGCAAGTTTTATTTGTCGGTAAAATTCATATACTCCTTTGACCTTGGACTTCTCATCCAAGAATGGAAATATTCGCCGAACCAACTCCAAAGCAATCCGGAGCTGGCCTCCGTTCGGAAAAGGTCCGTATACTTTACTGTAATTTTCTTTATTTAAGTTCTTCCCCCTAACAATAAAAATACGGGGCAGCTCCTCATTTGTTATACAAATATAACTAAAACTTTTATCGTCTTTTTCTTTAGTGTTGTAATACGGCTGATGTTTTTTGATGAGCGTTGCTTCTAGGATAAGTGCTTCTAACACACTGTCAGTTTCAGTCCATTTGATGTCGCTGGATTTCCAAACCATGTCCACAAGCAGTGGGCCTCGAGTGTTTATCAAATCCGGACCGAAATAGCTCCGCACTCGGTCGCGAAGTGAGGTTGCCTTACCGATATACAGAATATCCTTTTGTTTCGGGTCGCCTCCGCCACGCTTCGGTGTACCAAGAAAAAAATAAACCCCTGGTTTCTCGGGTAAATTTAGATTTTTGAATCCTTGACTTGTCATAGTTTCCATCGTATCATCCGATTGGACTTAAAACAAATTCTTCATAAAAACACTCAGACCGTGGAAGCGTTCGGCCTTACCGGCAACATAGGCTCTGGGAAGAGTACTGTTGCAAAATTTCTCGAGAAACTGGGAGCGATCATTATCTCTTGTGACAACGTAGCAAAAGAAATAGCCGCTTCTGGCCTATACCAGAACGAAATCAATCTTATCCTAGGGGAAAATGTTTTCCGTTTCGGAAATATCGATTTCAAAATGATCGCCAGCATTATTTTTGCTGATAAAGCAAAACTGCTGGCCTACGAACAGTTCATCCACCCGCTCGTTTGGGCAAAGGTGGAAAAAATCGTTTCCGAGAATTCTGGAAAATTATGCGTAGTTGAAAACGCGCTGATTTACCAGAAGGGCGACCAATGGCGCTTTGACTACGGAGTCATCGTGGCGACTTGTTCGCTCGAGGAGCGTCTTGCGCGACTTACAGATCCCAAGAAAAGAAATCTAACTGTTGAAGACGCAGAAGCACGTATGGAAATACAACGCAAAGCGCAAAAAGGCAAAAGTCCGGAATCACATCCGGCCACTCGATTTGTCATCAATACCGAGTGCGACATGGAAGAATTAGAAAAAATAGTTTTTGATTTGTATCAAAAACTTAAAGAGTATTTATGAGAATGGAGCGAGGACACAAAAGTCTTCGCTTCTTTTATTTTTTACGTAAAACTTTTGCCAAGTATTTCCCAGTGTGAGAATTTTTATTGTTCGCTACTTCCTCTGGAGTGCCTTTGGCTACTATCCTACCACCATGTGTTCCACCTTCGGGTCCGAAATCTATCAAGTAATCTGAGCTTTTTATTACATCCAAATTGTGTTCGATGAGCACTACGGTATTACCTTTAACCACAAGCTTCTGCAAGACTTCTAGCAGTTTAGCAACGTCATCATAGTGTAGTCCGACAGTTGGTTCGTCTAGGAGATAGATAGTTTTCTCTGCCCGTAAGTGCGACATGCGGTATTCAAAAAGTTCACTGGAGATTTTTACCCGCTGTGCTTCCCCACCAGATAGAGTTGTAGCAGATTGACCGAGTTCTAGGTAACCAAGTCCTACATCCATCAGTGTGGCCAACCTGTCATAAATAGCTGGGATATCTTTGAAGAATTCTAGGCCTTCTTCTACGGTCATCCGTAAAACTTCATAAATATTTTTTCCCGACGCTTGCGGTCGGGA
>DATDUL010000033.1:0-4727 GCA_036517715.1 Minisyncoccota bacterium | reverse complement strand
CAAATCGTACTGGTATGGATGGTGAACAGATGTATAAAGGTGGAAGTGAAATCGTCGACAACCGTGGACACGTGCTAGCAAAGGCAAGTGACTTTGAAGAAGAAGTGGAGGTTGTGGATATAGACCTTTCTCTTGCAGATGACAAAAATTGGAATGGTATCAACGACTTAATGAAAGACCGAAGAGAAGAACTCTACTAATAATTTTTAGTTTTCCACAGATTTTCTCTTGACGGTGAACGAACGTTCACTTATACTAATCATGTCGAGATTAGTATATTAAATATCAAAAATATTTATGTCACAGTCACAATATTTGAAATTATTAGAAAAGGAGCTCAACAAACTCAACCGAGCCATAGATTATAAAATCCTAAGTGGGGAAAGTTACAGTAGAGAGGCCCGAGACCACAAGCTCATACTAAAGAAGGTCAGATACATCACCAGTAGCCGTCGGAATTGGTTGGCGAGGTTGGTCGGGGCACGCACCTTTCAATTTTAAAAAACGAGGTGGAAAACAATTATAAAAACAAAATAGAAAAGTTTTACGGCCAAGAAAAACGCATGCCTACTTATACTGAGATGATGCGTATTTTTGGCTTCAAGTCCAAAAATGCGGTTTTCAAAGTGGTAGAGAAAATGATTGAAGCTGGATTCGTAGCCAAGGATCACCTGGGCAGGTTGATGCCGGCAAACAGCTTTGGAGAAATACCCGTGCTCGGGTTAGTGAAGGCGGGCTTCCCTTCAGAGGCCGAGGAAGCAGTGCTAGATACCATGAACCTCGATGACCTTCTAGTTGGTAGGAAAGAACTTTCCTATATTCTAGAAGTTGATGGAGATTCGATGATAGATGCCCATATCGAAGAAGGGGACATGATCTTGGTAGAGAAGACTCAACAGGCCAAGGACGGAGACATCGTCGTCGCAGAAGTCGATGGAGAATTTACTTTGAAGTATCTACGCACCCAAGGTGAAAAAAAGTGGCTCGAACCTGCCAACAAAAACTATAAACCGATTTACCCCAAATACAGTTTCAACGTAATCGCCAAGTTAAAAGCAGTGATTCGAAAATACTAAAAATAAAAAGCCCCAGAACGGGGCTTTTTATTTTATTGAAACAAGTAGATATTATTCTACTGCGTCCTTGAGAGCCTTTGCAGGTCGGAACTTTGGAACTTTCTTTGCAGCAACCTTAACTGTTTCACCAGTCTTTGGATTGCGAGCTGTGCGAGCTGCACGTGCCTTTACAGAGAAGATACCAAAACCAGCGATAGATACTTCACCGCCTTTTTTCATGGTTGCGATGATAGCACCAAAAAGTCCATCAACGATTTCTTCTGCTTGAACTTTTGTACCACCTAGTTTTCCTTGTACCCACTCAACTAATGCTTGTTTATTCATATAAGCTATAAAATTTTAATTTATTAAAACCTTTCGACCCTAAAAAACCTAATAAATTACTACCCATACATTATATAACAAGGGTTTTTTGAGGGCAATGATTTCATAAGTTGACAAAAAAATATATTGTGTTGTATAAAAAACACCATATCGGCCATTTTTTAACGAAAAAGGCCTCCTTTTGGGAGGCCAGGGTGATGGTTTTTTGAATTATTTTACTTAAAATTTGTTATTTGGATACTAACGTTAGATTTTTCGTATTGTGCCGACGCATTTTTTACATGAACTTCACACATTGTGGGAATGCAAACTTTGATTTCTTTACGTTGCAGTGTTTCTAGTAAAAGATAGAATGCTGTTCCGCACTCACTCGGTAGTCTTTTGCTATGTTTACCTAAGTTGTAGAGTTTGTCCTCTGAAAAACATAGTTTATTAAAGGATAAATGCCGAGGAGGAGTCAAAATTCTATCCAGGGCCGCTTGTTCTTTTAGCATGAGCATAAAAACCCTCGGTAATACTGGGATTTTTAACTCCGGATCTATTTCTACTCTCCTGTCATCAGCAAGAAAGACAATATTGGCACCACTCTGTAATGCTACATCAAACGCGTTTATAGGATTTAATCCGGCATTTTTTCTGTTTCGGATAATCCTATTTATTGTTTTGCTGTTTGTGGGTTGTTCTACTCCCCAGAAGACCGTATTTCTATGGGATAGAAGCGGGATGGGTACAATAACTGCTAGTTTTTCCATTTTTCATATTTTTAAATGAACTGAAAGGTGAGTTTGAGTATACTTTACAACATGCAAGATATCTGTTATTATACAATAATAAGTTATTGTCTTTTCACCCTTACTTTATAAGCTTAATATTCAAAATGTTTAATTCTGTTACAAAAAGATAACAAAATTTTTTAAAAAGATGAACCAGTTTTTGACCGACAAGTTAAAACAAGCAGGCCTGGAAGGCAAAGAGGCTGCGATATATGGTTTTTTAGTAGAAACGGGTGGAGCTTTTCCTTCTGCTATTGCCGAGCAGACTAAAATTAACAGAAGTACTGTATACAAGACACTTATCACCCTTTCTGTTAAAGGTCTTGTAGCTGAAGTAGAGAAAAAGAAGAAGTTGTTCTATTATCCCGCTTCTCCTGCAAAGTTTTTGAGGCAAGTAAAACAACAAATAACCCTAGCAGAAGAATCGTATGAAAAAGCTTTAAAGGTACTACCAGAGCTAGAAGGCCTCTTTTCTATGGGTAATTCAAAACCCAAAGTAACCTTCTATGAAGGCAAAGAGCAGGTGATTGCAGCTTACATGACTCAAGTCGAAATTAAAAAAAACTACGAACTCGTGTCTTTCGCTAGTGCTAACGATTTGGAGAATTTCTTACCCTCTAAGGTTTTTAAAGAGTATATTAGTTTAAAGAATAAATATAATATTACTGTACGCGGTATTGTTCCTGATTCACCTAGTAATAAAAAGTTTTTGGAACGGACGCATGGTTTTGTAAAAGAAAAGATCGTGCCGGTAATACGCTATGTGCCAGAAAAATTATTTCCTTTTCCTGGTGAGATTTGTATGTATCAAGACAGCAAAGTTCTAATAGTAAAATTCGACAAAGACCATCCAATAGCCGTAATAGTAGAAGACAAGATGATTCATGACATGATGAAGATGATTTTCGAGCTCGCTTGGTCCGGGACAAAAAACCTTAACTAGTAAAAAACAAAAAAAACCGGTGTTTAGCCGGTTTTTTTTGTGAATATTTTTTTATTATCTGGCGTATTCTATGATTCTATTCTCTCTGATCAAGGTAACCTTTATTTCACCAGGGTATTTCAGCTCTTGTTCTATCTTGGTTGCTACGTCACGGGCCATTAGTTTAGCTTCTACATCAGAAATCTTGTCTGGGGTGACGAAGATACGTACTTCACGTCCAGCAGCTAGAGCGTAGGACTTTTCTACTCCTTCAAATCCGTTGACCAATGCTTCGAGTTCTTGTAGGCGCTTTAGGTAGTTCTCTACACTGTCTCGGCGAGCTCCTGGTCGGCCACCGGATATAGCGTCGGCTGTCTGAACGATGATGGATTCGATGGTTTCATAAGGATAATCCTCGTGGTGAGACTTCATAGCGGTCACTATGCGTTCGTCAGCACCGAATTTCTGCAGTATTCTCATACCTATTTCTACGTGGGTTCCCTGAACTTCGTGGTCTAGGGCCTTACCGATGTCGTGTACCAAGGCGCCCGCTTTAGATATAGCTACATCAGCACCTAGCTCTTCGGCTAGCATTCCAGCGATGTGGGCCATTTCTATAGAGTGTTGCAATACGTTTTGTCCGTAACTAGTTCGGAAGTACAAGCGACCGATGATGGCTACGATGCGAGGGTCAAAGTTCAAAATACCACATTCGTATACTGCTTGTTCTCCTTTCTCTTTGATTATCTTATTGATTTCTTCTTTAGCTTTCTCTACGAGTTCCTCAATCTTGGCTGGTTGGATACGGCCGTCTAGGATGAGGTTCTCAAGTGCTACGCGGGCAACTTGTCGGCGAACTGGGTCAAAGGAAGAGATAACTATGGTTCCAGGAGTGTCATCCACAATGAGTTCAACTCCCGCGGCACGTTCAAAGGCGCGAATATTACGTCCTTCTTTCCCGATGATTTTACCTTTGATGTCGTTGTTCGGAATGTTGATCGAAGTCACCATCAAGTCTCCGGCAGTAGAAGCGGCCAATCTTTGGATCGCGGTTGCTAGGATGTCTTTGGCTCGACGGGAAAGCTTTTCCTCGTTGTTGTTTTCGAGTTTGACCATACGAACAAGCAAATCTTCTTCGTACTTCTTCTCGATGTCACGCATCAATTCTTCTCGGGCTTCTTCCGCAGAAAGTCGGCTCACTCTTTCGAGTTCAGCGATTTTCTCTTCGCGAGCTTTTTCTACGCGTTCCTGAATCTTTTTAACTTCCTCTACCTTTTGCTTGATACTTTCGACTTCTTTGTCGATTTCAAGCTGACGACCGTCTAGCATCTCGTCTTTTTTAATCAAGCGACGTTCCTTTTCGCGGAACTCTTGTTCCTTTTTTTCTTCCTCAATCTTTGCTTTGGACAGGATTTCCTCGGACTTTTTCTTGGCTTCGTCTAGGAGTTTGGTTGCTTCTTCTTTGGCGCCGATCATCATTTGTTTGATGTCGATCTCAATCGAACGGCGCTTACCCAAAGCAACAATCACTCGTAGATAATACCCGAGTCCCAAGCCCAAAAGGAGCACTACGGCCCCGATAATTATTGTTGTTATTAATGTCATAAGCCTAACTCACGGCCTATAAAAACA
>DATDUL010000032.1:0-4465 GCA_036517715.1 Minisyncoccota bacterium | reverse complement strand
ACAACGGTAAGAAGGTTTTGGATTTAGTTAAAAAAGCTGAAAAGAAGCAAAAGAAATCAAAAGCGAAAGCAAGTAAATAAAGCGCCCTCGCTTTTTAGACGCTCGGTATTACTTGTAAAGTTATTTTAATTTCGTTCATTAATTTATGGCAAACAGGCACCTTTCAAGATCAATAGTGCTGCAGACTCTCTTTGAATGGGACTTCATGAGTGGCGGCACCGATTGGAATCAGGACAAAATCAATGAAGCTCTTTCGAGGAACCTTCTTGAATTCGGTCCTGGGCTTGAAGACAATGATTTCATTTTCAACCTCACTAAAGAAGTTTTAAAGAAAAAAAAGGTAATTGACGAAATTATCGAGAAAGCTGCTCCTGACTGGCCACTCGACAAAATCTCTCCAGTAGATAGAAACATTTTACGCATTGGGCTCACCGAGCTACTTTTTGGCGACCGGACTCAGGTTCCACCCAAGGTTGCCATCAATGAAGCCATCGAACTAGCGAAAACTTTCGGCGGTGAAAACTCTGGTAAATTCGTAAACGGTGTTCTGGGTGCAGTGTACAAAGAACTCGGCGAGCCAGAGAAACATCAAACTAGTAAAAAGAAAAAAGTCGAAGAACCAGTCGACCCATCCACCTTGCCTCAAGAGAAATTGGGTGGGGCTTTGGTATATGCTCATCGTGACGGGCAACTAGTCTTTGCCTTGGTTCATGATGTTTTCGGTTATTGGACACTGTCTAAAGGTACTGTATCTGAAGATCAGGATATCAAAGCAGGAACAGCTCGCGAAATCAAAGAAGAAATAGGATTAGACGTAGAGATCAAAGAAAGGCTCGGAGAGAACGAATATGTAGCTACTCATCCAGAAAAAGGCAAAACTTTAAAAAAGGTTACTTACTTTCTAGCTGAATCTCCATATCGTGAGCTCATGCTTGAGTCCTCAGGTGGGCTCGATAACGCCCGCTGGTTTACGCTGAAAGAGATTCCAGAACTTAGAATTTACAATGATATCGTGCCTTTGATTGGTAAAGCTATAGAGATTATCAGCTCCGACGTAAAGTCGGAGTCCCGAACCAAGTAGCGTCGGGACAAACAGAAGTAAATACATGAAAACAGAAATGATTAATTTTGAAAATTTTGAAAAAGAGAACAAGGTTGTTTTTAGCAATAAGGATTTATTGAAGCAGGCTTTCATCCACCGGTCATACATCAACGAGAATCCGAGTGCTGGGCTGTCTCACAATGAAAGACTCGAGTTTTTGGGCGATGCCGTACTAGAACTCATCGTGACTGATTATTTGTTTGCCAAATATCCTGACTATGCCGAAGGAGAATTGACCGCGCTCCGCAGTGCTTTGGTGAATGCCATTATTATTTCCGAAGTTGCTTCACAAATAGGTATGAATGATTACCTGCTTCTTTCTCGTGGTGAGTCTAAAGACACCGGCAAGGCTAGGCAATATATATTGGCCAATACTTATGAAGCGTATTTAGGGGCACTGTACCTGGATCAGTGTTATGAAGCGACAGATAAATTTGTAACCAAAACACTGCTTCCACATACAGATGAAATAGTGAAAAAGAAATTGTGGCGCGATGCCAAGTCCTTGGTCCAAGAAAAAGCTCAGGAATATTTGTCGGTGACACCTTCGTACAAAGTCACCGCCGAGGCAGGGCCTGACCACGACAAACACTTCACCGTAGGTATTTGTTTTGGAGATGAGGTCATCGCTTCTGGTAAGGGTAAATCCAAACAAGAAGCCGAACAGTCCGCAGCCATGAACGCATTAACAATCAAAAACTGGTTGGACTAACACATGCGCTTACTCCACCTGGAACTCCATGGTTTCAAGTCTTTTGCCAAGAAGACCAATTTGGATTTTGAACATCCGGTAGTTTCCATCGTGGGGCCCAACGGTTCTGGTAAATCAAACGTGGTAGAAGCTTTTCGTTTTGTTCTCGGTGAGCAGTCGATGAAGTCTATGCGGGGCAAGGGTGGAGCGGATATGATTTTCAAGGGTTCCAAAGGTCTACCCAAGGGTAGCAAGGCAACTGTCAAAATCTATTTCAACAATACTGATAAAATTTTTAAACTATCCAACGACTCTGGTGAGCCGGTGGATTTGAGCTACGACACTATTTCGATTTCTCGTGAGGTTTATCCAGATGGGCTCAACAAATATATTTTAAATGACTCCGAAGTTAGATTGAAAGACATCAGTCAGTTGCTGTCTTCGGTACACATCGGTGCGTCTGGGCACCACATCATCTCCCAAGGTGAAGCAGACCGCATTTTAAATGCCAGTGCTAAGGATAAAAAAGAAATAATAGAAGAAGCACTCGGGCTCAAGGTGTATCAGTACAAAATAAAAGAAGGGGAGAGAAAGCTCGAGCGTTCAACCGAGAACATGAAGGAAGCCATAATGCAAAAGCGCGAAAACGCACCGCATTTAAACTTCCTAAAGAGGCAGATGGAGAAAATAGAGCGGGCTCGAGAAATGAAAGAAGAGCTGGCACTACTTTATGGGGATTACCTAAAGAGGGAGTCCAACTATTTGAGTGTTGAAAACAAAAAGCTAAAAATTGAAACTGATAATGTAAAAAATGCACTTCGCGATATAAAAGAACTTCTGAGCAAAGTGGAAAAAAGCGACGCGAAAACAGAAAGCGCTAATATCAACGAGCTTAAAAACCTAGAAAACAAAATCGCAGAAATTCGCCGTCTAAAAGGCGAGCTCGAGCGTAAACTAGGCCGACTTGAAGGATTGATTGAAGCAGAAGAAAGAAGAAGTAAGAATGTAACCCATAGTGGTAGTGTCCCAGTAGATCGAGAAGAATTTGAAAATTTCAAGCGAGAAACCAATGAATATTTGGAAGAAGCCATATACATGGACGTACTTGAAAATATCATTCCACTTTTGCACAAGATCAAAGATATTTTTGACCGCTTTTCTAGGTTGTTTGAAACAGAAGAAGTAAAACAAGATGTGGTTGAGCTTGAAAGCTTGCGCCAGGATGCGTTGCGTGCAGGCGCAGAGCTTCAAAAGCTAGAAGAAGAAAGGGCTCTGCTCGAAGCAAAGGCTGCAGATTTTCGCCTAAAAATTCAAGAAGAAATGGAAGCCTTGCGGGACCAAGAAAGGGAGAAGTTCGGTTTGGAGGTAAAACATCAAGAACTGTCTTCTGGTCTTCGGATTATCGAGGTTAAGTCCGAGAACCTAAAACGCGAGCAGGAAGACTTTGAAAATGAAGTCAAAGAAGCTACCGCGCTTTTGGGGCGTGAGAATCTGCAATACGAAAATGAATTCATAGAAATCGAAATCAACCGGCAAGAACAAGAAGAACTTCGCCGGAAGATAGAACGCATCAAAATAAAACTAGAAGACGCAGGTATCGGCAGTGGGGAAGATATCCAAAAAGAATACAACGAAGTATCCGAGCGGGACGCGTTCCTGACCAAAGAAATCGAAGACCTGGGTAAAAGTATTGATTCAACCAGAATGCTGATTGTGGATTTGAAAGAACGACTGAAAGTAGAATTTACCGAAGGGGTCAAGAAAATCAACAAAGAATTTGACCAATTCTTTTCATTGATGTTCGGTGGAGGTTCTGGAAGTCTTACTGTTGTAACTCAAAAGAAAAGATCGAAATACTCTGAAGACGAGGACGAAAATATACCCGAAGATGACGAGGAGGTTGAGGTAGAAGACGGAATCGAAATCGGAGTTTCTCTGCCACACAAGAAGGTCAAAGAACTACACTCGCTCTCCGGTGGGGAACGGTCACTTACATCCATCGCACTTCTTTTTGCGATGTCGGCAGTGAATCCACCTCCATTTCTAATACTCGACGAAACAGATGCTGCGCTCGACGAAGCTAACTCTCGTAAATACGGTGATATGTTGGAGAAACTTTCTAAGCATTCCCAACTCATTGTAGTAACCCACAACCGCGAAACCATGTCCCGTGCTGGAGTACTCTACGGGGTAACTATCGGCTCCGACGGCGCATCCAAACTACTTTCGGTGAAATTTGAGGAAGCCACTATTATTGCAAAATAATTGACAGATTAGCTAATACATGCTACCGTGCATCTTAGAAATTTGGATCCTTAACGGGATTCTTAACGGGATCTTTGAAAACTCTTGTGATAAAAGTTGTTAGCCTTTTGGATGTTATTTTTTAATTTCTAAAGGGCTAACAATTTATTTTCACTCTCAAAATTAAACATCATGACTTTCCCAAGATTTTTATGGTTTTGTGGCATCCTTTTTTTAGGATTCGGTCTTTTGGTCAAATTTTGGCCAAAAAACGAGTTGCCCGATCTTACGACACAACCCGGTCTGGTCGTCCGCACCGAAGCCGAAGCTGCGGCAATCAACGCTGCCGCCAACGCCGACGATCCCGTTCGTTCCCTAAATGATTATTACGGATCGGACACCTTACAATCCAGGATCCGGGCTTGGCT
>DATDUL010000031.1:0-5956 GCA_036517715.1 Minisyncoccota bacterium | reverse complement strand
TGCAAAATAGAATACCTAATATTATTTACATATGGCAAAAACATCAGTCATCGCACGATCGCAAAAGAAACCAAAGTTTTCTACCCGAACAAAAAACAGGTGTTTTCGCTGTGGCCGAGGTAAGGGATTTATGAGAGACTTCAGCTTGTGCAGAATTTGTTTCCGTGAACAAGCCAATGAAGGTAACTTGCCTGGAGTCAGGAAGTCTAGCTGGTAAAAATTAGGTTCTAGTTGCTAGATTCTAGGGACTAGAAAAACACAAAACACAATGGATAAAATATCAAACATGATAATATCGATAAAGAACGCTGGAGCCCGCGGACACGAGTCAACTTCAGTACCTTTTTCGAAACTCAGAAATGCTATCGCTGACTGCCTCGTCAAAGAAGGTTACTTGTCTCGTGTTGAGAAGAAAGTAAAAAAGGGTAAAAACGAACTTGAACTAGGACTTATATACAATGAAGCTGGCCGACCAAAAGTTTCACACGTAGAACGCATCTCCAAATCATCTCGCCGAGTTTATTTCGGTATGAAAGATATCAACAAAGTTCGCTCAGGTACTGGACTTTTGGTGCTTTCAACTCCAAAGGGAATATTGAGTGGAGGAGCTGCACGCAAAGAACAAGTCGGAGGAGAAGCATTATTTAAAATTTGGTAAACCATCATCATGTCAAGAATTGGAAAAAAAGAAATAAAGATACCAAATGGAGTAAAGATCGCGCTCGACGCAGGTGTTTTGACAGTCACTGGTCCAAAGGGCTCCATCAAGAAAGTTTTCAGAGATGACATCGTCATCAATATTGCTTCCGACTTAGTTACTCTAGCTACCAAGAGAAACGACAAATTTTCAAAAGCTCTCTGGGGTACTTATGCATCTCACATCATGAACATGATCGCCGGTGTAGAAACTCCATACCAAAAGAAATTAATCCTAGAAGGAGTTGGTTTCAAATCAGAAGTAAAAGGCAAGGATTTGCACTTGGCACTAGGTTTTTCTCACCCTGTAGTTGTAACAATTCCTGAAGGCCTCACTGTAACCGCCGAGAAAAACAACATCACTGTAACAGGAGTAGACAAAGAACTCGTAGGTTCATTCACTGCAGCACTTCGCGCAAAAAAGAAGCCAGAACCATACAAGGGTAAAGGTTTCCGTTACCACGATGAAGTAATAAGACGTAAGCAAGGTAAGAAAACAGCTTAAGGAATAACAAGTTATGAAAAACAAAGTATCAAAAAGATTACGTTTAAAGAGTAAAATCCGAGCAAAGGTTTCCGGAGTTTCCTTGCGCCCTCGCTTGTCTGTTTTCCGATCAAACAAATTTATTTACGCACAAATCATCGACGACACCAAAGGTAAAACTCTAGTTTCAGCGAGTGATGTAAAGGTAGCAAAAGGAACCAAGCTAGAGCGCGCAAAAGCAGTAGGAGAAAATGTTGCCAAGCTAGCAATCGCCGCAAAGATCAACGAAGTTGTTTTCGATAGAAATGGTTTCAAATATACTGGCCGAATCAAATTAGTAGCAGATGCTGCTCGTGCTGCCGGATTAAAATTTTAATAATTTAGTATGGATAAAAAAGACGGAAAAAAGAATAATCACAAAGCTTCCTTTGCAAGACCGAAGCCTGAGTTTGACCAAAAGATTGTAAGCATCCGACGTGTTACTCGTGTGGTTGCTGGTGGCCGACGATTTTCTTTTTCAGTAGCGCTTGTAGCCGGAGACAGAAAAGGTGGAGTAGGACTTGGACTCGGTAAAGCAGGAGACACATCACTAGCTATCAACAAAGCTCTTCGTGATGCAAAGAAAAACATGATCAAGCTCAAACTGACTAAGACTCAATCCATCCCGCACGAAGTTTACGCTAAATTTGGAAGTTCCAAGATTGTCATCATGCCGAACAAAGGACGAGGATTGGTGGCTGGAACAGTTATTCGTGATATCCTAAAATTGGCTGGAGTTCGCGACATCACTGCCAAGGTTTTGGGTGGTACTAAAAACAAATTAAACAACTCAAAAGCTGTTATGGAAGCACTCAAGGAAGTAGCCACCAAGTACGAGAAATCAGTAAAGCCTTTGACTGACGCACCTGCAAAGACTTTAGCTGAAAGTGAGGCTAGTAATTAATTTTTTACGCTATGCAAATCAACGAACTAAAAAGAACACATAAGAATAAAAAAGACCGACTTATCGGCCGTGGGGGAAAGCACGCCAAGACTTCTGGTCGTGGTGGCAAGGGCCAGACTGCTCGTGCTGGAAACAAGCGCCGACCTGAACTTCGCGATATAATTAAGAAACTACCAAAATTGAGAGGTTATCGTTTTAATTCTAGAATCGGCGAGAGGGTAGTAGAAGCCAAGCCTGAAGAAAAGTTCAGTGAGATTAGAAAGAGAACTGGTATGAAGGGTGGCAAAATAGTCATCAAAAAGTAATGCAAAATTTCTGGGGGAAAATCAAATTAATCTGGACCGACGTATCGCTCCGCAAGCGAGTTTTCTTCGTTCTTGGTTTCCTGATCATTTTCCGTCTCCTTGCTGCTATTCCAATACCGGGTATTGATACCGCTCAACTTAATCGTTTTCTAACCAATAATCAATTTTTCGGAATCCTAAACCTGTTTTCTGGTGGTGGTTTGTCTACACTTTCAATAATCATGCTTGGTGTCGGTCCGTATATTACGAGCTCCATCATCATGCAACTCCTCACTGTTATGGTTCCATCGCTCAAGCGTATGTATCACGAGGAAGGGGAGCTTGGACGCAAGAAATTTACTCATTACTCTAGAATGATAACTGTACCCCTAGCAGCTATTCAAGGCTACAGTTTGCTCATGATTTTAACCAACCAAGGAATTCTGTCTAACCTGACATCATTTGAGCAGGTTACTAACCTGGTAATAATTATTGCTGGTTCAATACTCATAATGTGGCTCGGCGAGCTCATGTCAGAGTTCGGTATCGGTAACGGAGTATCCATAATCATATTTGCTGGTATCGTAGCTTCTTTGCCTTCGCATGTTGCTCAACTTATATTTACTTTTGATGCTGCTCAAATTCCACTTTACATAGCTTTCGTTGTTGTAGGAATTTTGGTCATAGCTGGGGTGGTAGTAGTCACCGAAGCCGAACGACCTATACAGGTCACCTATGCCAAGCGTGTACGTGGTAACAAGATGTATGGTGGTGGTTCAACTTATGTCCCACTTCGAGTTAACATGGCTGGGGTTATGCCAATCATCTTTGCTCTATCAATCCTTCTTTTCCCAACCATGATTGGTAGTGCGCTCACCAACGCAAGCAATCCAACCATCGCTAACATCGGAAAAGCTCTAGCTGGATTTTCTCAAACTTCAGTTCTGTATGGAATACTGTACTTCGTTTTGGTGTTTGTGTTTACTTACTTCTACACAGCTGTCACTTTCGATCCACAAGCCTTGTCAGAGAATTTACAGAAAAATGGAGCCTTTGTTCCAGGGATTCGTCCTGGTGCTCCAACCGCTAGTTATATTTCAAAAGTTTTGACTCGAATCACTTTGCTCGGCGCAGTCTTCCTAGGATTTATTGCGGTGTTGCCGATAATTATGCAAAAGGTTACAGGCATTACTTCTCTTGCGCTCGGTGGTACAGCCCTCCTCATCGTAGTTTCTGTGGTACTTGATTTGATCAAAAAGATCGACGCTCAGGTCTCAATGCGAGAATACTAAACAACCTATTTAAATAATAAAAAAAAACGGAAGCCTTGCTTCCGTTTTTTTTTATTTATTGATACTAGTTTTAGTTTAAGAATTTATCCACTCTTTATATTTGGTAACTATTTCTGAGACTACTTCTTCTAGATTGCTTTTGTTTGTATCAATGACGAGGTCATACATGGCTGGGTCACTGTTATCAACGCCATACAAATCCATGTAGCGTTTATTCTCACTATTCAGGCGAGCTATTATCTTCTCATAAACCGTTTCTTCGTCAGTTTCTTGTTCGCTGGCTTGTCGTAGTTTGTCGGATTTCAAACTTTCCATTATTCGGGCTTTAGCTATTTCTGGAGGTAGGTCTAGGTAAACCTTGAAGGAATTTGGTATCCAGTGAAAAGCCATACGTGAGTCTATAACAAGGTTTTCTAATTCACCAGTCTTTCGAACCTCCTCGTCTATGTCGAAGTCTATTTGTTTGTCTTTTTCTGCCAGGATATTGAGTTCAGTTATAGAAACTCCTCTCTTGATTGCCATACGACGCATAAAATCCCCAGAAGAAAACCTTTGGAAGCCTAAGGCTTCTGCAGAACCCTTAGCCGCGCTCGATTTACCACTACCAGGCTTGCCGTTTATGGTTATGATAGTCTTTTTGTTTAAATTCATGCCTAATTAAAGCATATTTTTTTGAAAAATTCACCCCTGAAGTCAATTTGATTTTAGCGTTCAAATCCTGTATTGTAGAGAGCGTATGGAACAATCTAAAACCTTTGTATTCTTTGGGATTGCCGGAGCTGGAAAGGGCACCCAGATGGAACTTCTACAGAAATACATGAATAAACTGGATGGCAAAGAGTTTGTCTATGCTGGAACTGGTGTGGGCTTCAGAAAGCTTGTAGGGAGTGGTCTGCATGTTTCCAAACTTATTCAAACTACACTAGACGAAGGCAGACTGATGCCTGATTTTTTTGCGACCTCCATTGTGTCTGATATTTTGGTAAACGAACTCGATGAAACAAAACACTTAATTGCCGACGGTTACCCTCGTACCCTAAGGCAGGCCGGAGAGTTTATGGATATGATGAGCTTCTTCGCACGTGGAGAAGTTAATATTATCTATATAGAAATATCCAAAGAAGAGTCAATCAAGCGCAACCTGCTACGTGGTCGTAGTGATGATACAGAAGAAGGTTTACATAAGCGTTACGATGAATACGTAGCCAACGTCCTGCCTACAATAGAATTTTTGAAAAAACAAAACGGGTACACCTTTCACAAGGTTAATGGTGAACACCCTATCGAAGAAGTTCACCAAGCTATTATTAACGCTTTAAAAATTTAATTATTTATATGGGGGAAACATTCGTAATTTCACTGGGGGGATCACTAATTGTTCCAGAGGAAATCGATACAGATTTTCTGAAAGAATTTAAAACCTTGATTTTGTCTCAAGTGCAAAAGGGTAAAAAGTTTATAATCATTACTGGTGGTGGTAAGACCTGTAGAAAATACAATAAAGCGGCAATGGAAATCGTCGATGCTTCGAAAGAAGATTTAGACTGGATTGGCTTAACGGTTTGCAATGTTAACGCTCAGTTACTCAGGGTGGTCTTTCGAGAAGATGCATGTAAAAAAGTTTTTTACGATGTAAGGGAAGAGGGATTAAAAGATAGTATTTTACAATATCCTATAGTTATTGGCGGGACACTTGAACCTGGACACAGTTCAGATTACGATGCGGTCTTAGCAGCTAAAAACATAAATGCAAAAAAGATAATTAACTTATCTAATACTGACTATGTATATGACTCTGATCCTAGAATTAACCCTCAGGCGAAAAAAATCGAAGAAATTTCTTGGTCAGATTATCGTAATATTATCCCAAAAGAATGGACTCATGCGGGGCTAAATTCTCCTTTTGATCCTGTGGCTTCACAAATAGCACAAGAAGCAGGAATTGAAGTAATCATAATGAATGGTAAACCGATAGAGAACTTGGCAAATGTACTCGAAGGCAAAGGGTTTGCAGGAACAAGGATTTACTAACATGCGAGGAATTATAATAAAAAGTCAAAAAGAAATAGAGAACCTGCGCGTGGCTGGCAAACACTTGGCACAAGTTTTACAGAAAGTAAAAGCCAAAGTGGTTCCGGGAGTTTCCACCAAAGAGCTCGACACCTATGCTGAAAAACTAATTCGCGAGCTTGGAGATGTACCGGCTTTTTTAAACTATAAACCCGAAGGAGCTAGTAGTCCTTTTCCGGCTACACTG